>NZ_AFPR01000475.1:0-39405 GCF_000219295.1 Acidiphilium sp. PM | reverse complement strand
CCGACGATGGCGGCACGGGCGGGGCGGTGCAGCACGGGCCAGGCGATTCGCAGCGCGGCGGCGGCGAACAGGCCGGCGGCGCCGGCGGCGAGGCCGAGCAGGGCGTGATGGACGAGGGGGGATGCCGCCGATCCGCTCATAGACCGCACCCAGCGCGATGACGATGACGACCGGCGCCGCGAGCAGGCCGGCGATGGCGACCACCGCCCCCTTCGGGCCGCGCTGGCGGGCGCCGAAGGCGGCGGCGAGGTTGACCACGTTCGGGCCGGGCAGGAACTGGCAGAGGCTGAACAGGTCGGCGAACTCGGCCCCGGTGAGCCAGCCGCGGCGCTCGACCATGATGCGGCGGGCGAAGGGCAGCACGCCGCCGAAACCCGACAGGCCGGCCGCGAAGAAGCCGGCGAAGAGTTCGGCAAGGCCAGGGCGGGGCGACTCGGGGTCCATCGCCGTTACTATGCCCCGGGGGAGATGATCGACAAACCGGCGGCGCTCCGGCAATTTGCGCAGATGAGCGATGACGGGAGCGACGATCGGAACCTGCTGGAGGACGACCTCGCGCTGCGCGCGGGGCCGGCGAAGACCAGCCCGCCCCTGCCGGTGGCGCTGATGATCCTGCTGCTCGGCCTCGCGGCGCCGTTCGTGTTCGTGCACACGGCCAGGCCCAGCCCGTTCCTGACCGCGATGGCGCTGCTGCTGCCGCTGTCGGGCACGATCGCGGTGATCGGCTCGGTCGAGTCGATGCGGCGGCGGCATGGCGACCGGGCGGTGCGGACGCGCGCGGTGATCGGGGCGGACGGCGTCGCGCTGCTGCGGCGGCCGGCGGAGACGGAGCACCATGTCTGGGCGGACATCGCCGCCGCCGAGGTGACGCCGACGACGCTCACGCTTCAGGTGCGCGGCGAGGATGGCAAGCGGCTGCGGCGGGCGATCCGCTACGCGGGACTGGAAACACCGGTTGAGATGCTGCGCGGACGGATCGCGCAAGGGTTGAAAAACGGCGCGGGTGTCACAAAGGGCGATCGGTTGTCATAAAAGCTTAACCGACAGCCGGTCGCCTTGTCACACAGGATCATCTAGAGGGCGCGTCAGGACGCAGCGATGCGTTCAACCCACCTGCTGCCCATCGCAACCGACAGGGAGATCCATCGTGCGATCAGACAACAAACTTCGGCGCTCCGTCCTTCTGCGCTCCGGCGCCGCGGCGCTGCTCGTCGCCGGCATCGGCGCCGGCGTCGCCTCTGCCGCGCAGACCGTCACGCTGACCGAGACCGGCTCCACGCTGCTCTACCCGCTGTTCAACATCTGGGTGCCGCATTTCGAGAAGGCGCATCCGGGCATCCGCGTGACGACCCAGGGCACCGGCTCGGGCACCGGCATCGCGCAGGCGATCAAGGGTCTCGTGCAGATCGGCGCGTCCGACGCCTACATGTCGAACGGCCAGCTGAAGCAGAACCCCGGCATCCTGAACATCCCGCTGGCGATCTCGGCGCAGTCGATCAACTACAACATCCCCGGCCTGAACGGTCACCACCTGGTGTTCTCCGGCCCGGTGCTCGCCGACATCTATTCCGGCAAGATCACCAACTGGGATTCGCCGGCGATCGCGAAGCTGAACCCGGGGGTGAAGCTGCCGAACCACAAGATCATCCCGGTGCACCGCACCGACGGTTCGGGTGACACCTTCATCTTCTCGCAGTATCTGAGCTTCTCGACGCCGGAGTGGAACAGCAAGGTCGGCTACGGCACCAGCATCTCCTGGCCGGCGGTGCAGGGCGGGCTCGGCGCGCAGGGCAACCCCGGCATGGTCGAGGCGCTGAAGGGCAACAAGTTTTCGATCGCCTATGTCGGCGTCAGCTTCACCAAGCAGATCGACGCGGCGAAGCTCGGCACCGCGAAGCTGGTGAACCGCGCGGGCAAGGCGCTGCTGCCGACCGCCTCGACGATCAGCGCCGCCGCCGCCGCGCTGGGCGACAAGACGCCGGCGGACGAGCGCATCAGCCTCGTCTTCGCGCCGGGGGCGAACAGCTACCCGATCATCAACTACGAATATGCGATCGTGAACAAGAAGCAGCCGAACAAGGCCACCGCCGATGCGGTGAAGACGCTGCTGACCTGGGCCTCGAACGAGGGCAACTCGGAGCAGTATCTGAAGCAGGTGCATTTCAAGGCGCTGCCGAAGAAGATCCGCGAACTCTCCGCGAAGCAGATCGCCCAGATCGGCAGCTGATCCGGGCGGCCGCAGGCCGGAACAAGCCTACCCTGCCCTTCCGGCTTCGCCGGGAGGGCAGTTTCGTGTAAAGGCACCCGCATGTCGAAGGTGAAACCGTTCAGGCTGGCCATGGCGGCGGTCGCCCTGGTGATTCCGCTCGCCCTTGCCGCCATCGTCTTCTTCCTCGCGCGCTATTCGTGGCAGGCGATCGGGTTCAACGGGCTGCGCTTCCTGTGGACGATCAACTGGAATCTCGGAAATCTCTACGGCAACACGGTGATGCGCCATGGCTACGAGGTGCCGCCGGGAGCGAATTACGGGATTCTCGCCTTCATCGTCGGCACGCTGTTCTCCTCCTTCCTCGCGATCCTGTTCGCCGTGCCGGTGAGCGTCGGCGCCGCGATGTTTCTTTCGGAAAAGGCGCCGGCGCGGATGCGGCCCTGGCTGACCATGCTGGTCGAGCTGGTCGCCGTGGTGCCGAGCGTGGTGTTCGGCCTGTGGGGCATTTTCGTGCTGGTGCCGCTGATCGCGAACTGGATCAGCCCGGCGATCACCGCGACGCTCGGCTTCATCCCCTTCTTCAACATGAGCAACAGCACCGGCAGCGGCTACGGGCTGCTCGCCGCCTCGATCGTGCTGGCGCTGATGATCACGCCGATCATCACCACGACGCTCTACGACGCGCTGAACCAGGTGCCGCGCGAGCTGCGCGAATCGGCCTATGCGCTGGGGGCGACGCATTTCGAGGTGGTCACCAGCACCATGCTGCCGACCGCGCGCGTCACGCTGATCGGCGGCATCGTGCTGGCGCTCGGCCGCGCGCTGGGCGAGACGATGGCGGTGCTGATGGTCTCGGGCGGCGCGCTCAACTACCTGCCGGGGACGATCTTCACCCCGATCAGCACGATGGCCGCCTTCATCCTCTCGCAGCTCGACAGCGCGTTGCAGGACCCGAGCAACATGGCGGTGAAGTCGCTTGCGGAAATCGCGCTGGTGCTGTTCGTCATCACCGTGCTGGTGAACGCCGCGGCGCGGCTGCTGGTCAGGAGGACGATCAATGTCCGCAATGCATGACGCCGCGCCGGCGCGGCTGACCACGCTGGAGCGGCGGCGCTACGCGACCAATATCGTCGGGTGGGGGCTGTGCACCCTCGCCTTCCTGCTGATCGCGGTGCCGCTGCTCGACCTCGTGCTGACGGTGACGCTCAAGGGGGCCTCGGCCTTCTCGATCGAACTCTTCACCACCTCGACCAACGGGGTGACCGGCGGGCTGCAGAACGCGATCATCGGCACGCTGGTGCTCTCGCTCGGCTCGCTCCTGATCGCCACGCCGATCGGGATCGGCGCTGGGATCTATCTCTCGGAATACGGCTCGAACCGCCTCGCCGCGACCGTGCGATTCCTGGCCGACACGCTGACCGGCACGCCCTCGATCGTGCTCGGCTATTTCTCCTACATCACGATGGTGATCGGGCTGGGCTGGAAGTTCTCGGCGCTGGCCGGGGCGATCACGCTCGCCATCATGGTCGTGCCCTATCTGGCGCGGATCACCGAGCTGTCGCTGCGGCGGGTGCCGACCAGCATGCGCGAGGCGGCCTACGCGCTGGGCGCGCGGGACCACACCGTGGCCTCGCGCATCGTGCTGGCGGCGGCGGCGCCGGGGGTGATCACCGGCGTGCTGCTCTCGCTCGCCATCTCGGTCGGCGAGACGGCGCCGCTGATCTATACCGCCGGGTGGTCGAACTATCTCTGGACCGGGAAGCTCACCAACGAGCCGATCGGCTACCTGACCTACGTGATCTGGACCTTCATCAACGAACCGAACCCGGAATCGCACGCCCTCGCCTTCGCCGCGGCACTGCTGGTCATGCTCGTCGTGCTGGCGATCAATATCGGCGTGCGGATGGTGATGCGGCGCGATCCGTGATCAGCCCTCCTGCCTGATATCGGCGACCAGGCCGCCGGTCAGGCGGACCAGGCCGTCAGGCGTGACCGGAAAGACGTGACGGGGCGTGCCGGCCGCGGCCCAGACCTCGGCGAAGGCGAAGAGATCGCGGTCGATGACGATGCGCATCGCCGGGTCGTGGCCGGCGGGGGACACGCCGCCGGGCGCGAAGCCGGTGGCATCGCGCACGAAATCGGGGCTGGCGGGGGCGAGTTTCGCGCCGAGGACGGCGGCGAGACGGCTCTTGCCGACGCGGTTCGCCCCGGAGGCGATCGCGAGCACCGGCGCATCGCCGGCGCGGAAGACGATCGACTTGGCGATCGCGGCGACATCGCAGCCGAGAGCGGCGGCGGCATCGGCGGCGGTCGCTGTGCCGGCGGGGAATTCGCGGATCAGGCCATCGGCGAGGCCGGCGGCGCGCAGGGCGGCGCGGACCCGGGCCAGGGCGGCATCGCTCATCGCAGGCGCGCCAGCAGCAGGATCGCCTCCGCGCCGAGGACGAGCCAGGTGATGAGCGCGCCGGGCGCGCGGCAGAGGAATTGCTGCGGCGAATTCTCCGGCGCGATCATGCCGAACGGGTGGATGATGCGCGCGACCAGCAGCGGGAAGAGCAGCGCGTTCATCTCGAGCCGCCCGGCCCCGCTCGCCTCCAGCAGGGCGGCGAGGAGAAGGATCAGCGGGACGTATTCGGCGAAATTGGCATGGGCGCGGATGCGGCGGGCGAGGCGATCGTTGCCGCCATCGCCGTGGATCACCCGGAAGCCGAAGCGGCCGAAGCCGACCCAGAGCGAGAGGACGAGGTAGATCAGGGCGAGCAGGGCGCCATAGCCGGCGGCGACGGTGGGGAAGGTCATTCTTCGGCTCCCGGTCTGGAGCACTTTCCGGTCCTTCCGGATCGAATGTCGTGCTCCATCATGTTGATGCTCTATGACAGATCCAGCGCCTGCGCGGCGGCGCGCACGGCATCGCGCAGGGCGCCCGGGGTGAAGGGCGAGACGAGACCGGCGGCGGCCACGAGACCGCCGAAGGGGCGCGAGCCGCCGAGGGCGCAGAGGTTCACATAGGTGTCGAAGGCGGCGCGCTCGTCGCGCTGCGAGGCGACCCAGAACTGCAGCGCGCAGCACTGCGCCAGGGTGTAGTCGATATAGTAGAAGGGCGAGCGGTAGATGTGCATCTGCGCCTGCCAGCGGCCGCCCATCGCCGGATAGGCGAGGTCGCCCCAGTCCCGCCAGGGGAGATAGAGCTGTTCGAGGCGGCGCCAGATGGCGTGCCGATCGGCCGGCGTGAGATCGGGATCGGCGTAGATCTCGTGCTGGAAGTGATCGACGCAGACGCCGTAGGGCAGGAATTCCAGCGCGCCGATCAGGTGCATCCGCCGGTAGCGCGCGGTGGCGGCGCCGAACATCGGCGCGATATGCGGATGGGCGAGGAATTCCAGGCTCATCGAATGGATTTCCGCGGCCTCCATGGTCGGCCAGAAATAGTCGGAGACCGGCTGTTGCCGGCTCATGTAGTTCTGGAACGCGTGGCCCATCTCGTGGGTGAACACGTCGACGTCGTGATGCGTGCCGTTGAAGTTGGCGAAGATGAACGGCATGCCGATGCTGGGAAAGCTGGTGCAGAAGCCGCCGCCGGCCTTGGCGGGGCGGTTGTCGAGATCCATGAAGCCGCCCTCGCGCATCGCGCGGTAGAAGGCATCAAGGCGCGGGTCCATCGCCGCGAACATCTCGGTGGCGGCCTGCTCCAGCACCGCCCGGCCGCCGACGGGTTTCGGATTGCCCTCGGGGTCGATCATCGGCTCGTCCCAGGCCATCAGGCGGTCGAGCCCGTTTTCGGCGCGGCGGCGTTCCATCAGCCGGGCGACGAGGGGGACGACGTGGCGGCGGACTTCCTCGCGATAGGTCGCGACCTCGGCGGGGCCGTAGTCGAGCCGGCCCATGCGGCGATAGGCGAGCGCGGTGAAGCTGGCGTCGCCCAGGGTGCGGGCGATGCGGTGGCGGAGCTTCACCAGCCGGTCGTAGAGGTCGTCGAGCGCGGCGCCGTGCTCGGCGAAGAAGGCCCAGCGGGCGGCGGCGGCATCGTGGCGGACCGTGCGGTCGGGGCTTTCGGCATAGGGGCCGAGGCCGGAGAGGTTCAGCGTCTGGCCGTCGAACGCGATGCGGGCGCTGGCGAGCAGCGCCGTGTAGTCGGCGGCGAGGCGGGATTCGGTTTCGAGATCGGCGGCGATTTCGGGGCGGAAGGTGGTGACGTCGTTGCGCCACATCGCCAGCGCGTGGGCGCCGAAGCGGGCTTCGAGCGGGGCCGGATCGAGGCCCAGCAGGCGGGCCTTGAACGTCGTCTCGTGATCGGCGACGACGGGGCCGAGCGCATCGGCGAATTCCCGCGCCGCCTTGCGGGCCGGATCGGCGGTGTCCTGCGAGAAGCGCAGATGGACGAGGCTGGACCAGGTGCCGTGGTCCCGGCGCAGGGCTTCCCAGGCGTCGATCGCGGGGCCGACGGCGCCGGCGTCGAGCTCCGCGTGGAGCGCCCGGTAGGCGGCGGCGAGGCCGGACTCGGTCGGGGTTTCGGCGGTGATCTGGTCGAATCGCATCGTCGCTCCGTGTCTGGATGTCGGGATGTGATGTGGGGCGACCGCGGAACGAAAAAAGGCGCGGCTGGCGCCGCGCCCTTCATCCGGACCGGAAATGCGGCGGCGATCAGGCCGCGGCCGCCTCGCCGGCTTCGTCCTCGTCGGACGCAACCTCGGGCTTCGGCCCGCTGTCCTGCCCCTTGGCGGCGGGATCGCGGTCGACCAGTTCGATCACGGCCATGTCGGCCGCGTCGCCATAGCGCATGCCGGCCTTCAGGACGCGGGTGTAGCCGCCCTGGCGTTCCTTGTAGCGGTCGGCTAGCGAGTCGAAGAGCTTGGCGACGATGACGTCGTCGCGCAGCAGCGCATGGGCCTGGCGGCGCGCATGCAGGCCGCCGCGCTTGCCAAGGGTGATCAGCTTCTCGGCAACGGGCCGGAGCTCCTTGGCCTTGGGCAGCGTGGTGGTGATCTGCTCGTGCTTGAGCAGGGCGACCGCCATGTTGCGGAACATGGCCGCGCGGTGGGACGCGGTGACGCCGAGTTTACGTCCTGCAAGGCCGTGACGCATGGGAGTGACTCCGGATCAGTAAAGACGAAAAGCGTTGGGTGGAAAGGCGATCAGAACGGGTTGTCGGAGCGTTTGACCAGCTCCTCGATGTTTTCGGGCGGCCAGTCCTGCACCACCATGCCGAGGCCGAGGCCCATGGCGGAGAGGACTTCCTTGATCTCGTTCAGCGACTTGCGGCCGAAATTCGGCGTGCGGAGCATTTCCTGTTCGGATTTCTGCACGAGGTCGCCGATATAGACGATGTTGTCGTTCTTGAGGCAGTTCGCCGACCGGACCGAGAGCTCCAGCTCGTCGACCTTGCGGAGCAGGTTCGGGTTGAACGGCAGCTCGGGGCGCGGCTCCTCGGCGCGGAGGCGCTGCGGTTCCTCGAAGTTGATGAACATGCCGAGCTGGTCCTGCAGGATGCGGGCGGCGAGGGCCACGGCATCCTCCGGCGTGACGGCGCCGTTGGTCTCGATGTTCAGGATCAGCCGATCATAGTCGGTCACCTGGCCGACGCGGGTCGGCTCGACGCGGTAGGACACGCGGCGGACCGGCGAGTAGATCGAGTCGACCGGGATCAGGCCGATCGGCGCGTCTTCCGGGCGGTTGGCGGCGGCGGGGACGTAGCCGCGGCCGGACTCGACCGTGAATTCCATGCCGAGCGTCGCGCCATCGTCCAGCGTGCAGATCACCAGCTCGGGGTTCATGACCTCGATGTCGTGTCCGGTCTGGATCATGCCGGCGGTCACCTCGCAGGGGCCGGTGGCGGAGACGGTCATCCGCTTCGGACCGTCGCCATGCATGCGCACGGCGATCTGCTTGATGTTGAGCACGATGTCGGTCACATCCTCGCGCACGCCGGCGATCGAGGAGAATTCGTGCAGCACGCCGTCGATCCGCACCGAGGTCACGGCGGCGCCGTGCAGGGACGACAGCAGGACGCGGCGCAGGGCGTTGCCGAGGGTCAGGCCAAAGCCGCGCTCGAGCGGCTCGGCAATGATCGTCGCGACGCGCGTGTCGTCCGCGCCGGGTTCGATATCCAGTTTTTCCGGCTTGCGCAGCGACTGCCAGTTCCGCTGCAAGGCCAAGTGCGTGTCTCTCAACATCAGTCCCTCCGGTCGGGCGGCGATGCCACCCTCACCCCATCCAAAAACGTGCCGACTCTCCGGCGGCGCGGTGGAGCCGCGCGCTCCGGGCCGGGCCGCCGACGCGGCCCGCGCGGTCAGACGCGACGGCGCTTGCGCGGGCGGCAGCCGTTATGCGGAATCGGGGTCAGGTCGCGGATCGCGGTGATCGAGAAGCCGATCGTCTGCAGGGCGCGCAGCGCGCTCTCGCGTCCGGCCCCGGGGCCGCTCACTTCGATTTCCAGCGTCTCCATGCCATGCTCGCGCGCCTTGCGGCCGGCATCCTCGGCGGCAACCTGGGCGGCGTACGGGGTCGACTTGCGGCTGCCCTTGAAACCCTGGCTGCCGGCCGAGGACCACGAAATCGCGTTGCCCTGGGCGTCGGAGATCGTCACCATCGTGTTGTTGAAGCTCGCGAGCACGTGAGCGACGCCCGAGGAAATGTTCTTGCGTTCCTTGCGGCGGGGACGCGTGGAGGCTGCTTTGGCCATGGATAATCCTGTCTCTGTCTCGATACGCCGGCCCGTGGGCGGGCGGCGCGGTCAGTCGGTAGGGCGCGGCGGAAGGGCTTAGCGGGTCGCCTTCTTCTTGCCGGCGATCGCGACCGCCTTGCCCTTGCGGGTGCGGGCGTTGGTGTGGGTGCGCTGGCCGCGGACCGGCAGGCCCTTGCGATGGCGCAACCCGCGATAGCAGCCGAGATCGACCAGCCGCTTGATGTTCATGGCGACTTCGCGACGCAGGTCACCCTCGACGCGATAGTCCCTGTCGATCAGCTCGCGGATCTTCATGATCTCGTCTTCGGAGAGCTGGTTCACGCGCTTGTCTTCGCCGATCTCGAGGGACTGGCAGATTTCGCGCGCCTTGGCGGGCCCGATGCCGTAGATGTAACGCAGGCTGATCAGCACGCGCTTGTTCGAAGGAATGTTTACGCCGGCAATACGCGCCACGGTCTGCTCCTTAGATCGCCGCCGGATCGCGCCGGCGGCAGGGAAGATCATCCAACGGAAGGCGAAGCTCGGGCCCGGCGGGCCGGCATCGCCTGAACAAAGTGCGGCGCCCCGCCAGGGAGCGCCGCAAGACTGGTTGTCTAAAGCCCGACCCGGTCAGAGTCAATCGACCTTGATCAAATTTGCGTGATCGGGGCCGTTCATGCCGTTGCCGGCGCGGCGACCCCGGCGCGGCGCAGCGCGCCCTCGATCTCGGCCGTCACCTGATCCATCGCGGCCATCCCGTCGACGACGTGAAGGCGGCCCTTCTGCTCGTAATAGGGCAGGATCGGCGCGGTCTGCGCATTGTAGGCGACCAGGCGGTCCTTCACGACCTCGGCCTTGTCGTCGGGCCGGCGGACGAAATCATGGCTGCCGCATTTGTCGCACACGCCGGCGACGCCGGTCGGATGGAACTTGTCGTGATAGCCGGCGCCGCAATGCGCACAGGTGAAGCGGCCGGAAATGCGCTCGACCAGCACCGCCTCGTCGACCTTGAGCAGGATGACGGCGTCGAGATCGAATTTCTGCTCGGCGAGCATCGTGTCCAGCGCCTCGGCCTGCGGCACCGTGCGCGGAAAACCGTCGAGGATGAAGCCGTTGCGGCAGTCCGGCTGGGACAGGCGGTTGCGCAGCATGCCGATGATGATCTCGTCCGAAACCAGCGCGCCCGACTCCATCACCGCCTTCGCCGCGCGGCCCAGCTCGGTGCCCGCCTTCACCTCGGCCCGCAGCATGTCGCCGGTCGCGATCTGGGCAACACCGTAACGATCCTGCAGGATCTTGGCCTGGGTGCCCTTGCCGGCACCGGGTGGTCCCAAAAGAATGATGTTCATCGACCGCGTGTTCTCCCTCGGCCTTTTCGGATCAGGCCTTCATACTGGTGTGCCAGAAGGTGCGACTGGATCTGCGCTACCGTGTCCATCGTAACAGATACCACGATGAGCAGCGAGGTGCCGCCGAAATAATATCCCGCCGCAAGGTCGAACTGGCCGATCAGGAACTGTGGAATGAGACAGACGATCACGAGATAGGCCGCGCCGATCGTGGTGAGGCGGGTCAGCACCGTGTCGAAATATTTGGCTGTATTTGCGCCCGGGCGGATTCCTGGAACAAATCCGCCATATTTCTTGAGATTGTCGGCGGTTTCTTCCGGGTTGAACACGACAGCCGTATAAAAATACGAGAAGAAGATGATCAGGCCGGCATAGAGCAGCATGTAGCCCGGCTGGCCGTTGGAGAGTTCGCGGGCCAGCAACTGCAGCCAGCCGGGGCCGGTGCCGTGGCTGAAGCCGATCACCGTGGCCGGGATCAGCAGCAGGGAACTGGCGAAGATCGGCGGGATCACGCCGGAGGTGTTCACCTTCATCGGCAGATGCGACGAATCGCCGCCGAACATCCGGTTGCCGACCTGGCGCTTCGGATACTGGATCAGCACCTTGCGCTGGGCACGCTCCATGAACACGACGAAGGCGACCACCGCGAGCGAGAGCACGAAGAAGCCGATGACGAAGCCGGTGGACAGGCCGCCGGAGGCGCCGAGCTGGAGCACGCTGGCGATCGCGCCCGGCAGGGCGGCGACGATGCCGGCGAAGATGATCAGGCTCGAGCCGTTGCCGATGCCGCGCGAGGTGATCTGCTCGCCCACCCACATCAGGAAGACGGAGCCGCCGGTCAGCGTGATCACGGTGGTGACGATGAAGAACAGGCCCGGATCGAGCACCGCGGGGCCGACCGTGGAGGTGATGCTCTCAAGTCCGATCGCGATGCCGTAGGACTGGGCGAGCGCGATCAGCACGGTCAGGTAGCGGGTGTACTGGTTGATCTTCTGCTGCCCGGTCTGGCCTTCCTTCTTCAGCGCCTCGAGCTGGGGCACGGCCGCCTGGAGCAGCTGCATGATGATCGAGGCCGAGATGTAGGGCATGATGTTCAGGGCGAACACGGTCATGCGGCCGAGCGCGCCGCCGCTGAACATGTTGAACATGCCGAGGATGCCGCCGCCGTTCTGGGCGAGCATGTGCTCCATCACCGTCGGGTCGACCCCGGGGATCGGGATATAGGTGCCAAGGCGGAAAACGATCAGCGCGCCGAGGGTGAACCAGATCCGCTTCTTGAGATCGGTCGCCTTCGACAGGGTTTCGAGGTTGAAGCTCGAAGCGAGTTGCTCAGCGGCGGACGCCATGAATATCCCTCATCCAACGGCAGCGTGCCGTATCTCCGGAAACCGTAACGGCGCCGCGGGTCAGTGAAAACTCACGACCTGCAGCGCCGTTCGTCAGGCTCTAGTGTGCCGCAACCTTGGTGGTCACGGCAAGTGGTTCAGGCAGATGCCGGCTCCGCGCGCGCGACCGTTGTGGTCACGCTGCCGCCGGCCTGCTCGATCGCCGCGATCGCGCTGGCGGACGCGCCGGACACCTCGATCTCGACCTTCTGCGAAATCTCGCCGCGGCCGAGCAGACGCACGCCGGCGAGCTTCGAGCCGGCATAGACGCCGGCGGCGCGCAACGTCGCCTCGGTGATCTTCTGGCCGGCGTCGATCTTGCCGGACTCGATCAGCGCCGCGAGGGTGCCGACATTGAGCGGCGCGTAGTCCTTGCGGTTGACGTTGTTGAAGCCGCGCTTCGGCAGACGCCGGTAGATCGGGAGCTGGCCGCCCTCGAACCCGTTCAGCGACACGCCCTCACGCGCCTTCTGGCCCTTGACGCCCTTGCCGGACGTCTTGCCCTTGCCCGAGCCGATGCCGCGGCCGAGCCGCTTCGACTTGGGACGCGCGCCCGGATTGTCGCGCAGTTCGTTCAGTTTCATTACGACAGCTCCTCGACCTTCAGGAGATGCTTGACCTTGCGGATGCGGCCGAGCGTTTCCGGGGTGGCGGCGAGTTCACGGCTCGCGTTCATCCGGTGCAGGCCGAGACCGATCAGGGTCTCCTTCTGGCCCGGCTTGCGGCCGATCGGCGATCCGACCTGGGTGACGCGCACCCGCTTCACCTGCTCAGACATCGGCCGGGGCCTCCTTCTCGCGCTTCGGGCCGAACAGGTCGGCGACCTTCTTGCCGCGACGCGAGGCGACGCTGCGCGGGCTCGCGCACTGCGAAAGCGCCGCGACCGTGGCCTTCACCATGTTGTGCGGGTTGCGGCTGCCGAGCGACTTCGCCACGACGTCGCCGATGCCGAGGGTCTCGAACACCGCGCGCATCGGACCGCCGGCGATGATGCCGGTGCCGGGGGGCGCCGCGCGCAGGACGACATGACCGGCGCCGAAACGGCCCTCGATGTCGTGATGCAGCGTGCGGCCTTCCTTCATCGGGACGCGGATCATGCCGCGCTTCGCGCGCTCGGTCGCCTTGCGGATGGCTTCCGGGACTTCCTTCGCCTTGCCGGCGCCGAAGCCGACCCGGCCCTTCTGGTCGCCCACCACCACGAGGGCGGCGAAGGCGAAGCGACGGCCGCCCTTCACCACTTTCGCGACGCGGTTGATGGTGACGAGCTTGTCGATCAGCTCGTCGCCATCGCGATCCCGCTCGCGCTCGCGGCCCCGGCCTTCTCTCGGTTCGCGTGCCATGCCCTGCTCCTCAGAAATCCAGACCGCTCTCGCGAGCGGCTTCGGCCAGGGCCTTCACCCGGCCATGATACATGTAGGCGCCACGGTCGAAGACGACCTGGGTGACCCCGGCCTCCTTCGCGCGCTCGGCGACGAGCTTGCCCACCGCCGCGGCGGCCGCCTTGTCGGCGCCGGTCTTCAGCGCCGAACGCAGCCCGGCATCGAGCGAGGAGGCCGCGGCCAGCGTGCGGCCGGCGGCATCGTCGATCACCTGGGCGTAGATGTGCTTGCCCGACCGGAACACCGACAGCCGCGGGCGGCCATGCGCCTTCAGGCGGATCTGGTAGCGGAGGCGCTGGCGGCGCCGCGCCTCGTTTTCGTGTACAGCGCTCATTACTTCTTCTTGCCTTCCTTGCGGCGGATCGCCTCGCCCTCGAACTTCACACCCTTGCCCTTGTAGGGTTCGGGCGGACGGAAGGCGCGGAGCTCGGCGCAGACCTGCCCGACCAGACGCTTGTCGATACCCTCGACCTTGATCGAGGTCGGCTTTTCGCAGGTGATCTTGATGCCCTGCGGCACCGGATAGACCACATCGTGCGAGAAGCCGAGATTCATCACCAGGTTGCTGCCCTGGACCGCGGCGCGGAAACCCGTGCCGTTGATCTCGAGCGTCTTGGCGTAGCCCTGCGAAACGCCCTGGACCATGTTGGCCACATTGGCGCGGGTGGTGCCCCACATCATCCGCGAGGCCGCTTCCTTGTCGCGCGGCGACACCGTCACCTTGCCGTCCTCGACCACCGTCGCGACCCGCTCGGACAGGGGCATCTTCAGCTCGCCCAGCTTGCCCTTCGCGGTCAGGATGCCGTCGACCACGGTGATCGACACACCCTGCGGCAGCGCGACCGGATATTTACCAACTCGTGACATGATGCTGCCTCCTCAGAAGACGCGGCAGAGCACTTCGCCGCCGACATTGGCGGTGCGTGCCTCGACATCGCTCATCACGCCGCGCGGGGTCGACAGGATCGACACGCCGAGCCCGGCATAGACGCGCGGCAGCTCCTTGATCTTGGAATACACGCGGCGGCCCGGACGGGAAACGCGTGTGATTTCCTTGATCACCGGCTCGCCGTCGTTGTACTTGAGCTCGATGCGCAGCTGGGCCACGCCGGGGCGAAGCTCTTCCTTGGAGAAGCCGCGAATGAAGCCTTCGCGCTTCAGCACGTCGAGCACGTTGGCGCGCAGGTTCGACGCAGGCGCGACGCACACCGCGTGGCGGGCGCGCTGCGCGTTGCGGATGCGGGTGAGCATGTCACCCAGGGGATCAGACATCGACATGTATTATCCCCTTACCAGCTCGACTTGACCATGCCCGGAATCTGCCCGGCGCTCGCGAGGTCGCGCAGCGCGACACGGCAGAGCTTGAACTTGCGATAGTTGCCGCGGGCGCGCCCGGTCAGTTCGCAGCGCAGCCGCACGCGGGTCTTCGCGCCGTTGCGCGGGAGTTGCGCGAGCTTCAGCGTCGCGTCGAACCGATCCTCCACGGGGAGGGAACGGTCGTTCACGATCGCCTTCAGCGCCGCGCGCTTCGCCGCATCACGCGCCGCCATCTTCTCGCGCCGCTTATTCCGATTGACCTGAGAGGTCTTCGCCATCGTCTTCTATCCTCCGGAACCTGCCGGCACTTCCCGGCGGTTTTCCACTAAATCCGTTTACGCGCCTGAAAATCCGCTCAGTTGACGAACGGAATCTCAAACCCTTTGAGCAGTGCCTTCGCCTCGGCATCGGTCGGCGCCGTGGTCACGAACACGATGTCCATGCCGCGCATGTCGTCGACCTTGTCGTACTCGATCTCGGGGAACACGATCTGCTCCTTGAGACCCATGGCGAAATTGCCGCGGCCGTCGAAACCCTTGCCCGAGATGCCGCGGAAGTCGCGCACGCGGGGGAGCGCGATCGTCACCAGCCGGTCAAGGAACTCGTACATCCGCGCGCGGCGCAGCGTCACCTTGCAGCCGATCGGCAGGCCCTTGCGGATCTTGAAGCCGGCGATCGCCTTCTTCGCCACCGTCTTGACCGGCTTCTGGCCGGCGATCAGCGTCAGCTCGGCCACCGCGGCGTCGAGCTTCTTCTGGTCCGCGGCCGCCTCGCCGACGCCCATGTTGATCACGATCTTCTCAAGCTTCGGCACCTGCATCGGGTTCGTGTAGCCGAACTCCTTCTGCAGCGCCTCGCGCACCACGGTCTCGTAGTGCTGCTGAAGCCGGGTCTTGGCAATGGCCTCGCTCATCGCTCTATCCTCAACCATCGATCACGGAGTCGCTCTTGCGGGCGACCCGGACCTTGCGACCGTCCTCGAGAACGCGGAAGCCCACGCGGGTCGGCTTCTTCGTCTCCGGATCGATCAGTGCAATATTCGACAGATGGACCGGCATCTCCTTCTGGATGATGCCGCCCTGCTCGCCCATGCCACGGGCCTTGGTGTGGCGCTTCGCCATCGCCACGCCCGAGACCACGGCCTTGTTCTCGGCCGGCAGCACGCGCAGAACCTCGCCTTCGCGGCCCTTGCTCGCGCCGGCGATCACGACTACCCGGTCGCCCTTACGGATACGCGCGGCCATATTACAGCACCTCCGGCGCCAGGCTGATGATCTTCATGAACTTGCGCGCGCGCAGCTCGCGGGTGACCGGCCCGAAGATACGGGTGCCGATCGGCTCCATCTGCTTGTTGATCAGCACGGCCGCATTGCGGTCGAAGCGGATCACGCTGCCATCGGCGCGGCGCACCGGGTAGGCGGTGCGAACGACGACGGCCTGGTGCACATCGCCCTTCTTCACCTTGCCGCGGGGGATCGCGTCCTTGATCGAGACGACGATGACATCGCCGACCGAGGCGGTGCGGCGCTTCGAGCCGCCCAGCACCTTGATGCACTGCACCCGGCGCGCGCCCGAATTGTCGGCAACGTCGAGATTGGATTCAACGATGATCATCTCACGCTCCCTGGGCTTCGGCGGCGGCGCCGACCGGCTCGCCGTTGCGCGCGGTCACGAGCCAGGCCTTGCGCTTGCTGATCGGCGGGCACTCCTCGATCCGCACCAGATCGCCCATCGCGCAGACATTGCCTTCGTCATGCGCCGCATACTTCTTCGAGCGGCGGATGAATTTCTTGTAAAGCGGATGCATGACGCGACGCTCGACAAGCACCGTGACGGTCTTGTCCATCTTGTCGCTCACGACCCGTCCGGTCAGGACGCGCTTCGGCATAACTCTAAACCCCTCAAGCCTTGGCCGCGGCGCGGGCGCGCTCGGCCTGAATCGTCTTCACACGTGCCACGTCCCGACGCGCCTTGCGGATCTGGCTGGTGTTCTCCTGCTGGCCGGTGGCCCGCTGGAACCGCAGGTTCAGCTGCTCGCGCTTCAGTTCGAGCAGCATGTCGTTCAGTTCGTCCGGCGTCTTGGTCCGGATGTCGGTCGCCTTCGTCATCTCAGGCCTCTCCGATACGGGTGACGATCTTGGTCTTGATCGGCAGCTTCGCGGCGCCGAGCTTCAGTGCCTCGCGCGCGATGCCTTCGGCAACACCGTCGATCTCGAACATGATGCGGCCCGGCTGGACGCGCGCCACCCAGTATTCCGGGGCGCCCTTGCCCGAGCCCATGCGGACTTCGGCCGGCTTGGTGGAGACCGGCAGGTCCGGGAAGATGCGGATCCACACGCGGCCGGCGCGCTTCATCTGGCGCGTGATGGCCCGGCGGGCGGACTCGATCTGCCGCGCGGTGATCCGCTCCGGCTCCAGCGCCTTAAGGCCGAACTGGCCGAAATTGAGCTGCGTGTTCCCCTTGGCGGTGCCGTGGATGCGGCCCTTGTGCGCCTTGCGGAATTTCGTTCGCTTCGGTGACAACATATTATCTGCTCCGGCTCAGCGCTGCGGCGCCTGTTCGGCGGCGCGGCGGTCCTGCGCCATCGGGTCGTGAGCCATGATCTCGCCCTTGAAGATCCAGACCTTCACGCCGCAGGTGCCATAGGTGGTCTTCGCGGTGGCGACGCCGAAATCGATGTCGGCGCGCAGCGTGTGCAGGGGCACACGACCTTCGCGATACCACTCCATGCGGGCGATCTCGGCGCCGCCGAGACGGCCGCTGCAGTTGATCCGAATGCCCTGGGCGCCGAGGCGCATCGCCGACTGGACCGCGCGCTTCATGGCGCGGCGGAACGCGACGCGGCGTTCGAGCTGCTGGGCGATGTTCTGGGCGACCAGCGCGGCATCGATCTCGGGCTTGCGGATCTCGACGATGTTCAGCGACACGTCGGCCTTCGCCATCGAGGAGAGCTCCTTCTTGAGCACCTCGATGTCCTGGCCCTTCTTGCCGATGACCACGCCGGGACGCGCGGCATAGATCGTCACGCGCGGCTTCTTCGCCGGACGCTCGATCAGCACCTTGGAGACGCCGGCGCCGGACAGGCGGCCGAGAAGATGTTCGCGCAGCTTGAGGTCGTCATGCAGCAGCGACGCATAGTCGGCGCCCGCGAACCAGCGGCTGTCCCAGGTGCGGTTGATGCCGAGCCGCAGCCCGACCGGATTGACTTTGTGACCCATTACGCAGGCACCCCTTCATTCGCCGCCGGGCTGGCACTTGCCGCCGGCTTGGCCGCGGCGCGCCGGGCGCGGCGGTCGGCCTTGGTCTCGATGTCGCGCTCGGCCACGACGATGCGCAGATGGCTGAACCACTTCTCGACCCGCGCCGCGCGGCCACGGCCACGGGCATGGAAGCGGCGCATCACGATCGAGCGGCCGACATCGGCGGTGGTGACGACCAGGCGGTCGACATCCAGCTGATGGTTGTTCTCGGCGTTGGCAATGGCCGACTCCAGCGCCTTCTTCACGTCCTTCGCGATGCGGCGCTTGCTGAACGTGAGGTCGGCCACGGCCTTGCCCGCCGGCTTGTTGCGGATGGATGCCGCGACGACATTGAGCTTGCGCGGGCTGCAGCGCAGGTTGCGCAGAACCGCCTCGGCCTCGGAGTCGGCCAGCGTGCGCGGATGATTCGGTTTGCTCATGTCAGCCTCGCTTCGCCTTCTTGTCGGCCGCGTGGCCATTGAACGTGCGGGTCGGCGAGAACTCGCCGAACTTGTGACCCACCATGTTCTCGGTCACCTGCACCGGCAGGAACTTCCGGCCATTGTAGACGCCGAAGGTAAGCCCGACGAACTGCGGCAGGATGGTCGAGCGGCGCGACCAGATCTTAATGATCTCGTTGCGGCCCGACGCGCGCGAGGCGTCGGCCTTGTTCAGCATGTACCCGTCGACGAACGGGCCCTTCCAGACGGAACGTGTCATCTCGATCAGCCCTTCCCGACCTTGCGACGGCGGATGATAAGGCCGTCAGTCCGCTTGTTCGCACGCGTCTTCGCACCCTTGGTCGGCTTGCCCCACGGCGTGACCGGGTTGCGACCACCAGAGGTGCGCCCCTCGCCACCACCCAGCGGATGGTCGACCGGGTTCATCGCGACGCCGCGGTTGTGAGGACGCCGGCCCAGCCAGCGCTTGCGACCCGCCTTGCCGAGCTGCTGGTTTGAGTGATCGGGGTTCGACACGGCGCCGATCGACGCCATGCACTCTCCGCGGATCAGACGCAGCTCACCGGACATCAGCTTCACCTGGGCATAGCCCTGGTCCTTGCCGACCAGCTGGGCGAAGGTGCCGGCCGAACGGGCCAGCTTGCCGCCGGCGCCGGCCTTCAGCTCGATATTGTGGACGATCGTGCCAACCGGGATCGCCGAGAGCGGCATCGCATTGCCCGGCTTCACGTCGACCTTGACGCCGGCGACGACCTGGTCACCCACCTTCAGGCGCTGCGGCGCCAGGATGTAGGCCAGTTCGCCGTCCTCATACTTCACGAGGGCGAGGAAGGCCGAACGGTTCGGGTCGTATTCGAGGCGCTCGACCGTCGCCGCCACGTCGAACTTGCGGCGCTTGAAGTCGACGACGCGATAGGCGCGCTTGTGTCCGCCGCCACGGAACCGGACCGTGGTGCGGCCATGGTTGTTGCGCCCGCCGGAGCTGGTCAGCCCTTCGGTCAGGCCCTTGACCGGCTTGCCCTTCCAGAGCTCGGACCGGTCCACCAGCACGGTGCCGCGAAGGCTCGCCGTGACCGGTTTAAAATGCTTGAGTGCCATGTTTCAGTCTCGCCTTACGCCAGCCGCGTCGTGAAATCGATCGACTGACCCTCGGCCAGCGTCACGAACGCCTTCTTGAAGTCCGAACGCCGGCCCGGGCGGCCCTTGAAGCGCTTTGTCTTGCCCTTCTGGACGAGCGTGTTCACGCTCAGCACCTTCACGCCGAACAGGGTTTCGACCGCCGCCTTGATGCCGGGCTTGGTCGCATCGAGCGACACCTTGAAGCCGACCTGGTTCTTTTCCGACAGGGCCGTCGCCTTCTCGGTGATCAGCGGCCCGCGGATGATGTCGAACATCGCCTCGCGCGACAGCACCGGCTTCTTCGGCGCCGCCTTCTTTTCAGCGGTCTCGCTCATGCCGCGATCTCCTCGTTGGCGCCGGCCTTGATGCCGTCAAGACGCCGCTTCAGTCCCTCGAGCCCGGCGGCGGTGATCGCCAGCGTGTCGTGCTGGAGGATGTCGTAGACGTTGGCGCCGACGACCGGCAGCACGTCGATCCCGATCAGATTGCGGCTGGCGCGGGCGAAGCCCTCGTCCACCACCGCATCGACCACCAGCGTGCGGCCCCAGCCGAGCTTCTTCAGCTTGACGTTCAGTTCGCTCGTCTTCGAGACGCCGGCGACCGTGTCGAGCACGACCAGCTTGCCCTCGGCCAGCTTCTGCGACAGCGCCGAGATCAGGCCGAGACGGCGGACCTTCTTGTTCAGCGAATAGCCATGATCGCGAACGACCGGGCCGTGCACGGCGCCGCCGGTGCGGAACTGCGGCGCGCGCAGCGAGCCCTGGCGGGCGTTGCCGGTGCCCTTCTGGCGATACGGCTTCTTCGTCGTGCCGCTGACCTCGCCCATGCCCTTCACCTTGTGGGTGCCGGCACGGCGCTTCGCGAGCTGCCAGTGCACCACGCGGGCCATGATGTCGGCGCGCGGCGTGGCGGCGAAATATTCCTCGGGCAGCTCGGCCTTGCCGGCCGAGCCGGCATCGAGGGTTGAAATGTCGATCTGCATGTCGCTCTCCTCAGGCCTTCAGCGCCGCCGGATAGGCAGCATCGGCCGGGCGGGCCGTCTTGACCGCGTCGCGCACCAGGACGTAGCCGTCCTTGGCGCCCGGCACCGCGCCCTTGATCATGATGAGGTTGCGCGCCTCATCGATCGCCGCGACCTCGAGATTGAGGGTCGTGATGCGCTCGCCGCCGAGATGGCCGGCCATCTTCTTGTTCTTGAAGGTCTTGCCCGGATCCTGGCGGTTACCGGTCGACCCCAGCGAACGATGGCTGATCGAGACGCCGTGCGAGGCTTCAAGGCCGCGGAAGTTCCAGCGCTTCATGCCGCCGGCGAAGCCCTTGCCCTTGCTGATGCCGGCGACATCGACCTTCTGGCCGACGGTGAAATGCGCCGCCGAAAGCACCTGACCGGCTTCCAGCACCGCATCGTCCGCGACGCGGAACTCGACCAGCCGGTTCGCCGGCTCGACCTTCGCCGCGGCGAAGTGGCCCTTCATCGGCTTCGTCACGTTCTTCGTCTTGGCATGGCCGAAGCCGAGCTGAACGGCCGCGTAGCCGTCACGTTCCTTGGTGCGGGCGGCAACCACGCGCACATCGTCCATGTGCAGCACGGTCACCGGCACGTGGGTGCCGTCTTCCCTGAACAACCGGGTCATGCCCAGCTTCTTCGCGATAATACCGGTGCGCATCACACTCATCTCTGCTCAGATCTTGATCTCGACATCGACGCCGGCCGCGAGGTCGAGCTTCATCAGCGCGTCCACGGTCTGCGGGGTCGGCTCGACAATGTCGAGCAGACGGCGATGGGTCCGGATTTCGAACTGCTCGCGGCTCTTCTTGTCGACATGCGGCGAGCGGTTCACGGTGAACCGCTCAATATGCGTCGGCAGCGGAATCGGTCCCCGCACCTGGGCGCCCGTGCGCTTCGCCGTGTTCACGATCTCCCTGGTGCTGTTGTCCAGCACCCGGTGATCGTACGCCTTCAGGCGAATGCGAATATTCTGACTGTCCATCGTCGAAACCTGCAATCTTTACACGGAACGCCCGGTCCGCCCATTCGGGCCGCGCGCTAGTCCGAACCAAATCCAGCGGCCGCCACCCGGTTAAGACCGGATGGCGGCCGCCTCGCTAACCAGCCAGGCGGTTACTTCGTGATGCTCGCGACGACGCCCGAACCAACCGTCCGGCCGCCTTCGCGAATCGCGAAGCGGAGACCTTCGTCCATCGCGATGGGCGCGATCAGCTCGACGCTCACCGTGACGTTGTCACCCGGCATCACCATCTCGACACCTTCCGGCAGCGTGACCACGCCGGTCACGTCGGTGGTGCGGAAATAGAACTGCGGGCGGTAGTTGGTGAAGAACGGCGTGTGGCGCCCGCCTTCTTCCTTGTTCAGGATGTAGACCGAACCGGAGAAGTTGGTGTGCGGGGTGATCGAGCCCGGCGCGGCGAGAACCTGGCCACGCTCGACGTCTTCACGCTTGGTGCCACGTAGCAGCGCGCCGATGTTGTCGCCGGCCTCGCCCTGGTCGAGCAGCTTGCGGAACATTTCGACGCCGGTCACGGTCGTCTTCACGGTCGCCTTGAGGCCGACGATCTCGACTTCGTCGCCAACCTTGATGATGCCGCGCTCGACGCGGCCGGTCACCACGGTGCCGCGGCCGGAGATCGAGAACACGTCTTCGACCGGCATCAGGAACGGCTTGTCCTTCGGGCGCTCCGGCTGCGGGATGTAGCTGTCCACCGCTTCCATCAGCTTCAGGATCGCCTCGCGGCCGAGCTCGGCATTGCTGTCCTCGAGCGCGCAGAGAGCGGAACCCTTGATGATGGGGATGTCGTCGCCCGGGAACTCATACTTGCTCAGCAGGTCGCGGACTTCCATCTCGACCAGCTCGACGAGGTCGGGGTCGGCCATGTCCATCTTGTTGAGGAACACGACGAGCGCCGGCACGCCGACCTGGCGGGCGAGCAGGATGTGCTCGCGGGTCTGCGGCATCGGGCCATCGGCGGCGGAGACGACCAGGATCGCGCCATCCATCTGCGCCGCGCCGGTGATCATGTTCTTCACGTAGTCGGCATGGCCAGGGCAGTCGACATGCGCGTAGTGGCGGTTCGCGGTCTCGTACTCGACATGCGCGGTCGCGATCGTGATGCCGCGGGCGCGCTCCTCGGGAGCGGCGTCGATGCTGTCATAGGCGCGGAAGGTCGCACCACCGGATTCGGCCAGCACCTTGGTGATCGCCGCGGTGAGCGAGGTCTTGCCATGATCGACGTGGCCGATCGTGCCGATGTTGCAGTGCGGCTTCGTCCGCTCGAATTTAGCCTTGGCCATGGGTTTCTCCGTAACGTATCTGCTTCAGCGCCGTGCTGGCGTGATGGGGTGGAGTCTGACGGTTGCTTACCAGCGGTAGTGGCTGAACGCCTTGTTCGCCTCAGCCATGCGATGCGTGTCCTCACGCTTCTTCACGGCCGCCCCGCGATTGTTCACCGCATCGAGCAGCTCGTTCGAAAGACGGTCTTCCATCGTGTGCTCGCCGCGCTTGCGGGCGGACTCGATGATCCAGCGGATCGCGAGAGCCTGGCGGCGCTCGGAGCGCACCTCGACCGGAACCTGGTAGGTCGCGCCGCCGACACGGCGGGACCGCACCTCGATGGCCGGCTTCACATTGTCCAGCGCCTCGTGGAACAGGCGGACCGGATCGGCATTCTGCCCGCCGCGCTTCTTGAGGCTGTCCAGGGCACCGTAGACGATGGACTCGGCGACCGACTTCTTGCCGTCGTACATCAGCACGTTCATGAAACGGCTGATCACCACGTCGCCGAACTTCGGGTCCGGCAATACTTCGCGCTTGACGGCGGAATGGCGTCTGCTCACGGAAACTCTCCTTACTTCGGCCGCTTGGCGCCGTAGAGCGAACGACGCTGCCGGCGCTTGGCAATGCCCTGCGTATCCAGCACGCCGCGCAGGATGTGGTAGCGCACGCCCGGAAGGTCCTTCACGCGCCCGCCGCGGATCAGCACGACCGAGTGTTCCTGAAGGTTGTGCCCCTCGCCAGGGATGTAGCTCACGACCTCGTAGCCGTTGGTCAGGCGAACCTTGGCAACCTTGCGGAGCGCCGAGTTCGGCTTCTTCGGGGTCGTCGTGTAAACGCGGGTGCAGACGCCGCGCTTCTGCGGGCAGCCCTGCAGCGCGGGCACCTTGTTGCGCTTGGCCCGAACTTCGCGCCCCTTGGCGATCAACTGGTTGATAGTCGGCATGCTCGATCCTGATCCTTCTTGCCGGTTACGCTCTGCCGGGCGCTCATAACAATGCCGCAGGGCGGAGTAATCCCCGCCTGCGGAAACCCAGACCTGCGACCTAAGCCACCCGTTGGGCCGGGTGGCGGCGCCGCAAGCGTGAGAGTAAATGAACGACGCGGCCGGGCGTTACCGGGCCTCGCTGAGGTCGCCACCCTTAAGAGGAGAGCCGCGGCAAGTCAAGCGTTCTGCCCGTCCTGAATCCGTGCGGGGCATGAAAATCGGCAGATTGACCGGCCGTTCTGGCTGCCATGAGCGGAGGAAAAGCCCGCTCCCGCCGGGCGGGAACGAAAAAACGGCTCCCGGTTGCCCGGGAGCCGTTCCGATCGAAGCCCGGTCGGGCCGGAGATCAGTCCGCCGAGACCTCGTCGCGCGCCGGCAGGGCCGGGCGAGTCGCCGCGAGGGTCGAGCGGTCGCGGCCGGCGGCGATGGAGCGCAGACGGCTCATCACGCTGCCGGTGCCGGCCGGGATCAGGCGGCCGACGATCACGTTCTCCTTGAGGCCGAGCAGCTGGTCGGTCTTGCCGGCCGTCGCCGCCTCGGTGAGGACGCGGGTGGTCTCCTGGAAGGAGGCCGCCGAGATGAAGCTGAGCGTCTGCAGGCTCGCCTTGGTGATGCCCTGCAGCACCGGCAGGCCACCCGCCGGGCGTTCGCCCGCGCGCAGCCGGCGCTCGTTCTCCTCGTCGAACTCGATCCGGTCGACCAGCTCGCCGACCAGGTAGGTGGTGTCGCCGGGCTCGGTGATCTCGATCTTCTGCAGCATCTGGCGGACGACCACCTCGATGTGCTTGTCGTTGATCTTCACGCCCTGGAGCCGGTAGACGTCCTGGATCTCGTTGATGAGATATTCGGACAGCGCCTCGACGCCGAGCACGCGCAGGATGTCGTGCGGGACGCGCGGGCCGTCGACCAGCGGGTCGCCGCGGTGGACGTAGTCGCCCTCCTGCACCGAGACGTGCTTGCCCTTCGGCACCAGATACTCTGTTTCCTCGCCGGTCTCGTCGTTCTTCACGATGATGCGGCGCTTCGCCTTGTAGTCCTTGCCGAATTCCACGCGGCCGTCGGTTTCCGCGATGATCGCGTGATCCTTCGGACGGCGGGCCTCGAACAGTTCGGCCACGCGCGGCAGACCGCCGGTGATGTCGCGCGTCTTGCTGCCCTCACGCGGGATGCGGGCGAGCACGTCGCCGGCATGCACGCTGGCACCGTTCTCGACCGAGAGGATCGAGTCGGGGCTGAGGAAGTAGCGGGCCTCGGCGCCGTTGGCGAGGCGCAGCACCTCGCCGCGTTCGTCCTTCAGGATCAGGCGCGGACGCAGATCCGCCCCCTTGGCCGATTGCTTGTAGTCCACCACCACCTTGGAGGTCAGGCCGGTCACCTCGTCGACCCGCTCGACCAGGGTCACGCCTTCCAGCAGGTCGGCGTATTCCACGAGGCCGGCGCGCTCGGTGATGATCGGCAGGGTGTAGGGATCCCACTCCGCGAGCTTCTGGCCGCGCGTGACCGTCTGGTCCTCGTCCACCAGCAGGCGGGCGCCGTAGGGAACGCGGAAGCGGGCGCGCTCGCGGCCGGAGGCGTCGTTCAGCGCGATCTCGCAGTTGCGGCTCATGACGATCGGCGCGCCGGCCGAGTTCGACACCACGTTGCGATTGCGGATGGTCACCGTGCCGTCATGGCTGGCCTCGACGCTCGACTGCTCGGCGCCACGCTGCGCGGCACCGCCGATATGGAAGGTGCGCATGGTCAGCTGGGTGCCGGGCTCGCCGATCGACTGCGCGGCGATGACGCCCACGGCCTCGCCGATATTGACCGGCGTGCCGCGCGCGAGGTCGCGCCCGTAGCACTTGGCGCAGACGCCGACCTTGGCTTCGCAGGTCAGCACCGAGCGGATCTTCACGCTCTCGACCCCGAGCTTCTCGATATGCATCGAGTCGATCTCGCCGATCAGCTCGTTCGCCTTGACGATCACCGAACCGTCGGCCGGGTCGAGCACGTCTTCCGCCGCGGTGCGGCCGAGGATGCGCTCGGAGAGCGAGGAGACCACCTCGCCGCCATCCATCACCGCGCGCATGGTCAGGCCGCGCTCGGTGCCGCAATCGGCGGTGACGATGATGCAGTCCTGCGCCACGTCGACCAGGCGGCGGGTGAGGTAGCCGGAGTTCGCCGTCTTCAGCGCGGTGTCCGCGAGGCCCTTGCGGGCGCCGTGGGTCGAGTTGAAGTATTCGGCGACGGTCAGGCCTTCCTTGAAGTTCGACAGGATCGGCTGCTCGATGATCTCGCCCGACGGCTTGGCCATCAGGCCGCGCATGCCGGCGAGCTGGCGCATCTGGGTCGGCGACCCGCGGGCGCCGGAATGGCTCATCATCCAGACCGAGTTGGTCGGCTTGCCGGGATCCTGGCGCGAGATCTCGCGCATCATCGCCGCGGCGACCTCGTCGTTACAGCGCGACCAGGCGTCGATCACCTTGTTGTAGCGCTCGCCGGCGGTGATGAGACCGTCGTGATACTGCGCCTCGTATTCCTTGACCTCGGCCTGGGTCTTTTCCAGCAGGCCGTATTTCTCGGCCGGGATGACCATGTCGTCCTTGCCGAAGGAGATGCCGGCCTTGGCCGCCTGGCGGAAGCCGAGGCCCATCAGCCGGTCGCAGAAGATCACCGACTCCTTCTGGCCGCAATGACGGTAGACGGCGTCGATCACGTCCGACACCTTCTTCTTGGTCAGCAGCTGGTTGACCAGGGCGAACGGCACGTCGTGATGCTTGGGCAGAAGCTGGCCGATCATCATGCGGCCCGGCGTGGTCGGGACCACTTCGGTGGTGCGGCTGCCGTCCGGATGGGTGCGGACGACGCGGGCGCGGATCTTGTCGTGCAGCTTCAGATAGCCGGAATCGAGCGCGTGCTCGATCTCGCCCATCGTGCCGAAGAGCGGCGCTTCCTTGTCCTCGACACCGGTGAAGGCCGGAGTTTCGAGCGAGAGGTAATAGAGGCCGAGCACGATGTCCTGGCTCGGCACGATGATCGGCTTGCCGTTGGCCGGGTTGAGGATGTTGTTCGTGCTCATCATCAGCACGCGGGCCTCGAGCTGCGCCTCGATCGAGAGCGGCACGTGGACCGCCATCTGGTCGCCGTCGAAGTCGGCGTTGAAGGCGGTGCAGACCAGCGGGTGCAGCTGGATCGCCTTGCCCTCGATCAGGATCGGCTCGAAGGCCTGGATGCCGAGACGGTGCAGCGTCGGCGCGCGGTTGAGCAGCACCGGATGCTCGCGGATCACCTCCTCGAGAATGTCCCACACCTCGGGACGTTCCTTCTCGACCATGCGCTTCGCCGCCTTGATCGTGGTGGCGAGGCCGTATTTCTCGAGCTTGGCGTAGATGAAGGGCTTGAACAGCTCCAGCGCCATCTTCTTCGGCAGGCCGCACTGGTGCAGCTTCAGCTCCGGCCCGACGACGATGACCGAACGGCCCGAATAGTCGACGCGCTTGCCGAGCAGGTTCTGGCGGAAGCGGCCCTGCTTGCCCTTCAGCATGTCCGACAGCGACTTGAGGGGGCGCTTGTTGGTGCCGGTGATCGCGCGGCCGCGGCGGCCGTTATCGAACAGCGCGTCGAGCGATTCCTGGAGCATGCGCTTCTCGTTGCGCACGATGATGTCCGGCGCGCGCAGCTCGATCAGGCGCTTGAGGCGGTTGTTGCGGTTGATGACGCGGCGATAGAGATCGTTCAGGTCCGACGTCGCGAAACGACCGCCATCGAGCGGGACGAGCGGGCGCAGTTCGGGCGGAATGACCGGGACGACATCCATGATCATCCATTCCGGACGGGTGCCGGATTCGATGAAGGCCTCGACCAGCTTCAGGCGCTTGACCAGCTTCTTGCGCTTCGCCTCGGAGGTCGCCTCCTTCAGGTCGGCACGCATGATCGCCCGCTCGGCCTCGAGATCGATGCCGGCGAGGATCGACTTGACCGCCTCGGCGCCGATGCCGGCCTTGAACCCGTCCTCGCCGAACTCGTCCTGCTTCGCGTAGAGATCGTCCTCGGAGAGGAGCTGGTAGCGCTTGAGGTCGGTCGTGTAGGGGTCGAGCACGATGTAGTTCTCGAAATAGAGAACCTTCTCGAGATCCTTCAGCGTCATCTCGACCATCGTCGCGATGCGGCTCGGCAGCGACTTCAGGAACCAGATATGCGCGACCGGCGAGGCGAGCTCGATATGGCCCATGCGCTCGCGGCGCACCTTGGCCAGCGTGACCTCGACGCCGCATTTCTCGCAGATGATGCCGCGGAACTTCATCCGCTTGTACTTGCCGCAGAGGCACTCGTAGTCCTTGATCGGCCCGAAGATGCGCGCACAGAACAGGCCGTCGCGCTCGGGCTTGAAGGTGCGGTAGTTGATGGTCTCGGGCTTCTTGATCTCGCCATACGACCAGGAGCGGATCTGCTCCGGCGAGGCGATCTGGATACGGATCTGGTCGAACGTGGCGGCCTGACCGGTCTGGCCGAGAATCTTCATCAAATCGTTCATGCGATAGTCCCTTTCATCAGCGCGGGACGGGATTGCCGCCCCGCGCCATGACAAATCCGAACGGTCCTGGTCAGTCCACGGACAGGTTGAGATCGACGTTCAGGCCGAGCGACTTCAGTTCCTTGGTGAGAACGTTGAAGCTCTCGGGCACGCCGGCCTCGAAATTGTCCTGCTCGCGGACGATCGCCTCGTAGACCTTGGTGCGGCCGGAGACGTCGTCCGACTTGACGGTGAGCATTTCCTGCAGCGTGTAGGCCGCGCCATAGGCCTCGAGCGCCCAGACCTCCATCTCGCCGAAGCGCTGGCCGCCGAACTGCGCCTTGCCGCCCAGCGGCTGCTGGGTGACCAGGCTGTAGGGGCCGATCGAGCGGGCATGGATCTTGTCGTCCACCATGTGGCCGAGCTTGAGCATGTACATGTAGCCCACCGTCACCTTGCGCTCGAACTGCTCGCCGGTGCGGCCGTCGCAGACGGTCATCTGTCCGGAGACGTCGAGGCCGGCCTTGGCCAGCATGTCCTCGATGTCGGTGATGCGGGCACCGTCGAACACCGGGGTCGCGATCGGCACGCCCTTGCGGATGTTGCCGCACAGCTCGCGCAGCTCGGCATCCGACATCGAGGCGATCTGCTCGTTGTAGATCTCCTCGCCATACACGCTCTTCAGCATCGCGTGCAGGCGCTCGCGCTCGGCGACGTCACGCTGATAGGCCTCGACCGCCTCGCCGATCTGCCGGCCGAGATTGGCGCAGGCCCAGCCGAGATGGGTTTCGAGGATCTGCCCGACATTCATGCGCGAGGGCACGCCCAGCGGGTTGAGCACGACATCGACCGGCGTGCCGTCTTCAAGGAACGGCATGTCCTCGATCGGCACGACCTTGGAGACGACACCCTTGTTGCCATGGCGGCCGGCCATCTTGTCGCCCGGCTGCAGCTTGCGCTTCACCGCGATGAAGACCTTGACCATCTTCATCACGCCGGGCGGCATCTCGTCGCCGCGCTGCAGCTTCTCGACCTTGCTCTCGAAACGCTGCTGCAGCTTGTGGACCGAAGCGTCGAACTCGCGCTTCAGCGTCTCGATCTCGGCCATCACCCGGTCGTCCTGGACGGTCAGGTTGCGCCAGGCGCCGCGCGGGATCTCGGCGAGCAGTTCGGTGGTGATCTCGGTGCCCGAGCGCACCCCCTTGTAGCCGGAGCCGGCGACCTGGCCGAGCAGCTTCTCGCGCAGGCGGTTCAGGAAGGCGCGCTCCTGAATGGCCCGCTCGTCGTCCCGGTCCTTGGCGAGGCGCTCGATCTCGGCGCGCTCGATCGCCAGCGCGCGCTCGTCCTTGTCGACGCCGCGGCGGTTGAACACCCGCACGTCGACCACCGTGCCGTTCACGCCCGGCGGCAGCTTCAGCGAGGTGTCGCGCACATCCGAGGCCTTTTCGCCGAAGATCGCGCGGAGCAGCTTTTCCTCCGGCGTCATCGGGCTCTCGCCCTTCGGCGTGACCTTGCCGACCAGGATGTCGCCGGGGTTCACCTCGGCGCCGATATAGACGATGCCCGCCTCGTCGAGATTGCGGAGCGCCTCCTCGCCGACATTCGGGATGTCGCGCGTGATCTCCTCCTGGCCGAGCTTGGTGTCGCGGGCCATGACCTCGAATTCCTCGATATGGATCGAGGTGAACATGTCCTCGCGCGCGACCCGCTCGGAAATCAGGATGGAGTCCTCGAAGTTGTAGCCGTTCCAGGGCATGAAGGCGCAGAGCACGTTGCGGCCGAGCGCGAGTTCGCCGAGCTCGGTCGACGGGCCATCGGCGATGATGTCGCCGGCGCCGACACGGTCACCCACGCGGACCAGCGGGCGCTGGTTGATGCAGGTGGACTGGTTGGAGCGCATGAACTTGCGCAGGCGGTAGATGTCGACGCCCTGGGTCGTGCCGTCCTCGCCGGTGGCGCGGACGACGATGCGGGCGCCGTCGATCTGGTCGATCACGCCGGCGCGGCGGGCGACGATGGTCGCCCCCGAGTCGCGCGCAACCGGCGCTTCCATGCCGGTGCCGACCAGCGGGGCATCGGACTTGATCAGCGGCACCGCCTGGCGCTGCATGTTCGAGCCCATCAGCGCGCGGTTGGCGTCGTCGTTCTCGAGGAACGGGATCAGCGCCGCGGCAACCGAGACGAGCTGGCGCGGCGAGACGTCGATCGCCGTGACCTCGTCGGGTTTGACCAGGCGGAAATCGCCGTTGCGGCGGACCGAGACGAGGTCTTCGGTCAGCGTGCCGTCGGCGAGCTTCGGCGCATCGGCCTGGGCGACGGTGAGGCGCTCTTCCTCCATCGCCGAGAGATACTTGTATTCGTCGAGCACCTTGCCGTCCTTCACGAGGCGGTAGGGCGTCTCGATGAAGCCGTACTTGTTCACCTTGGCGAAAGTGGCGAGCGAGTTGATCAGGCCGATATTCGGGCCTTCCGGCGTCTCGATCGGGCAGATGCGGCCGTAATGCGTCGGGTGCACGTCGCGCACCTCGAAGCCGGCGCGCTCGCGGGTGAGGCCGCCCGGACCGAGGGCCGAGAGGCGGCGCTTGTGCGTCACTTCCGAGAGCGGGTTGGTCTGGTCCATGAACTGGGAGAGCTGCGACGAGCCGAAGAACTCGCGGACCGCGGCGGCCGCCGGCTTCGCGTTGATCAGGTCGTGCGGCATCACCCCGTCGATATCGACCGAGCCCATGCGCTCGCGGATGGCGCGCTCCATGCGCAGCAGGCCGATGCGGTACTGGTTCTCCATCAGTTCGCCGACCGAGCGGACGCGGCGGTTACCCAGATTGTCGATGTCGTCGACCTGGCCGCGGCCGTCCTTCAGCTCGCACATGATCTGGATGGTGCGCAGGATGTCTTCCTTGCGCAGCACGCGCACCGTGTCCTCGCATTCAAGGCCGAGGCGCATGTTCATCTTCACCCGGCCGACGGCCGAAAGGTCGTAGCGCTCGGCATCGAAGAACAGGCCGCGGAACAGCGCCTCGGCGGTCTCCGAGGTCGGCGGCTCGCCGGGGCGGATGACGCGGTAAATATCGATCAGCGCGTCCTCGCGGCTGGCATTCTTGTCGGCGGCGAGGGTGTTGCGGATCCAGGGCCCCTTGGCCTGGTCGATCGCGAGGGTCGGGATCTCGTCCAGCCCGGCATCCTCGAAGGTCTTGAGCTTGGCCTCGGAGATCTCCTCGCCGGCATCGGCGAAGATCTCGCCGGTGTTGGGGTCGAACAGATCCTCGGCGACGTAGCGGCCGATCAGGTCGGCGCGGCTGACCAGGACCGTGCGGGTCTTCACGGCGATCTGGCGGGCGACGCGCGCGGTCAGCTTGTCATCGGCCTTGGCAACGACCTCGCCGGTCTCGGCGTCGACCAGGTCCTCGACCAGCTTGGCGCCGCGGAACGTCTCCGGCTCGAAGGGGCGCGCCCAGGCGGTTTCGCCGTCCTTGGTCCGGGTGCGGGTGAAGGGCACCTTGCCGTAGAAATAGGTAAGGATTTCCTCGGCATCCATGCCGCGGATCTCGCCGATCTCCAGCGACTCGCCCTTCGCCTCGCGGGCGGCGCGCAGCGCCTCGGTGGCGCGGCCTTCCAGCGCATAGAGCAGCGTGGTGACCGGCAGCTTCCGCTTGCGGTCGATGCGGACATAGATGAGGTCCTTGGCGTCGAACTCGAAATCGAGCCAGGAGCCGCGATAGGGAATGACGCGGGCGGCGAAGAGATACTTGCCGGAGCTGTGGGTCTTGCCCTTGTCGTGGTCGAAGAACACGCCGGGGCTGCGGTGCATCTGGCTGACGATGACGCGCTCGGTGCCGTTCACGACGAAGGTGCCGTTGTCGGTCATCAGCGGCATGTCGCCCATGTAGACGGGCTGTTCCTTGATGTCGCGGATCGAGCGGGCGCCGGTGTCTTCATCGACGTCCCAGACGATCAGGCGCAGCACCACCTTCAGCGGGGCCGCGTAGGTCATGCCGCGCTGGATGCATTCCTCGACGTCGTATTTCGGCTCCTCGAGCTCGTAATAGACGAATTCGAGACGGCCGCGGCCGGCGAAGTCGTCGATCGGGAAAACCGACTTGAAGACTTCCTGCAGGCCGGAATTGGTGCGGGAGTCGGGCGAGACGTGCATCTGCAGGAACGCATCGTAGCTTGCGCGCTGCACGTCGATCAGATTGGGCATCGGCGTGGTTTCAGGGATACGCCCGAAGCTCTTGCGGATGCGCTTGCGATTGGTGAAGGAAACTTTGTTCAGGCCACCCGAAATCGCATTCATGCTCAGACCCCGATCTATATTCCAGTGACCGCGCCGCGGCCCGGGGCTACCATCAGCCCGGGCGTCGCCGCGTCAGCGGCGGGAAACCCCGCCAGTCATCAACCGCCGCTCCGCCCTCACCCGAGGCACGCAACGGCAAACGGGCGGAGCGCCAGGGGGCGCCCCGCCAGTTTCAGTCCTGTCGCGCCGCCGGCCCGAAGGCCGCGCGGCGCGGGGTAACATCACTCGATGCCGACAGATGCGCCCTGCTCTTCCAGAACCTTCTTGATCTTCTCGGCCTCGTCCTTGTTCACGCCTTCCTTCACGGTCTTCGGCGCGCCCTCGACCAGATCTTTGGCCTCCTTCAGGCCGAGACCGGTGATCGTGCGGATTTCCTTGATCACGTTGATCTTCTTGTCGCCAGCGGCCTTGAGGATCACGTTGAATTCGGTCTTCTCCTCGGCCGGCGCGGCAGCCGCGCCACCGCCGGCGGGCATCGCCGCCGCGACCGCGACCGGAGCCGCAGCTGAAACGCCCCACTTCTCCTCGAGCAGCTTGGAAAGCTCCGCCGCTTCGAGAACCGTGAGGCTCGAAAGCTGTTCAACCAGATTTGCCAGATCAGCCATTGTTCAATTCCTTAGAATAGTCGTTCAGTTGGTTCCATGCAAGCCGGGAGTGCCGGCCTGCGTCATGTCGTCTCAGGCCGCCTCGGCCTCATCCGCCCTGGCATAGGCCGCAAAGACCCGCGCGAGCTGGCCGGCCGGAGCCTGCAGCACACCCGCCACCTTCGTCGCCGGCGCCTGGATGAGACCCAGGAGGCTGGCGCGGAGCTGATCGAGCGACGGCAGTTCGGCGAGCGCCTTGACGCCGGATGCATCGAGCATCTGCGTCCCCAGCGCGCCGCCGACCAGCACGAACTTCTCGTTGGTCTTGGCGAACTCGACGGCCACCTTCGCCACCGCCACCGGGTCCTGCGACCACGCAAGCGCGGTCGGCCCCTTCAGCATCGGCTTCAGTCCGTCGAATCGGGTCCCTTCCAGAGCGAGGTGAGCCAGACGGTTCTTCGCCACCTTGTACTGCGCGCCCGCTTCCCGCATCTTCACGCGCAGCGCCGTGACATCGGCCACGGTCAGACCGTCATTACGGCTGACCACGACCATCGACGTCTCGGCGAACACCGCGGCGAGTTGGTCCACGAATTCACGCTTCTGTGCGCGATCCACGTCGATCTCCACTCGTCAGGCGGGGTGCGTTTGGACCGCATCCCGCCGGGTTGCCCAAGCGGCCGGGACCATCCCGGCCGCCGTTCGCCTGTCCTCAGATCGGAACCATCGGAACGAAACGCTCCGATCCCCGTCTCCGGTGTGCGGGAGAACTCCCTTCAAGGCTTGCGCCACATACCGTCTTGGACAGGTCCGGAACCGCCGGCGTGAACCGGCCGATCCCGTCATGGCCGGGGCCGAGGCCCCGGCGCATCTCGTCAGGCTGTCAGGCTGCTGACATCCACCCGCACGCCGGGCCCCATCGTCGACGACAGGGCGGCCTTCTGCAGATAGGTGCCCTTCGCACCCGTCGGCTTGGCCTTCTGGATCGCATCGACCAGAGCCTTGGCGTTCTCGATCAGCTTTTCGGCCTCGAAGCTCGCCTTGCCGATACCGGCATGGATGATGCCCGCCTTCTCGGCGCGGAACTCGACCTGGCCGGACTTGGCCGCGGTGATCGCGCCCTTCACGTCCATCGTCACGGTGCCGAGCTTGGGGTTCGGCATCAGGCCGCGCGGGCCGAGGATCTTGCCGAGCCGGCCGACCAGGGCCATCATGTCTGGCGTCGCGATGCAGCGGTCGAATTCGATCGTGCCGTTCTGCACCAGTTCGGCGAGGTCTTCCGCGCCCACCACGTCGGCACCGGCGGCCTTCGCCTCTTCGGCCTTCGGGCCGCGGGCGAACACGCCGACGCGCAGCGTCTTGCCGGTGCCGTTCGGCAGGGAGATCAGGCCACGGACCATCTGGTCGGCGTGACGCGGATCGATGCCGAGGTTGAGCGAGAGCTCGACGGTTTCGTCGAACTTCGCGGTGGCATTGGATTTCACCAGCGCCATCGCCTCCACCACCGGGTAGAGCTTCGCGCGATCGACGGCGGACTGAGCCTTCGCGAGCCGCTTGTTCTTTGCCATGATCAGCCCTCCACCACCGAAAGGCCCATCGAGCGGGCCGAACCGACCAGCATGCGCACCGCGCCGTCGACGTCGTTCGCGTTCATGTGCACCATCTTGGTCTGGGCGATCTCGCGCAGCTGGCTCATCGTCACCTTGCCGACGGTGGCGCCCTTGCCGGTCGCGGTCGAACCCTTCTGGATGCCCGCGGCCTTCTTGAGGAAATAGGTGTTCGGCGGCGTCTTGGTGATGAAGCTGAAGGTGCGGTCGGCATAGGCGGTGATCACCACCGGCACCGGCATGCCCACTTCCATCCCCTGCGTGGCCGCGTTGAAATCCTTGCAGAACTGCATGATGTTGAGGCCGCGCTGGCCGAGCGCGGGGCCGACGGGCGGCGACGGATTCGCCTTGCCCGCAGGAATCTGCAGCTTGATATAGCCGACGACTTTCTTCGCCATGAGGCGCACTCCTGATCCGAAGGCGTGCCGCCGGGCGAGCCCGGAACACGCCAATGGACCGCGGTTCCAACGGCCCAGCCACCCGTGGCCGAGCCTCCCGCGTTCCGATTGAGAGGCGCGCTATACAGGGCGGCGGCGCGTCTGTCGAGTCGGGAAGCGCGCCTCGGGCCGGCGTCAACGCCAGCGGGCGCCGGCCCGTGCGGTGCGGTTCAGAACCGGTAGCCGATGCCGGCGCCGACAATCGTCGGGTTGATCGCGGCATGCGCGACGATCGTGCCATGGCCGACGCTCGCCCGCGTGCCGGCGAAGATCTGCTTGACCACGAAGTTCGCATACCAGCGTCCCTGCACGTGCCAGTCGAACCCGGCCTCGATCGCCGGGCCGATGCCCGTGCGGTAGGTTACCGAGTCGAGCCCGAGGGACTTGAGGTCGGAGGCGGTGCTCTGGCCGTAATAGAACAGGACCGACAGGCCGGCACCGACATAGGGGACGAAATCCCCCATGCCGCCGAAATGGTATTGCAGGGTGACGGTGGGCGGCAGCACCCAGACGCTGCCCACCTTCACCGTGCCGAGCGCCGAGCCGGTGACCTCGACATTGTGGCGCGAGGTGCCGGCGATCGCCTCCACCGCGATGTGGGGCGTGAAGAAATAGGAGAGGTCGATCTCGGGAATCGCGGTGTCCGACGCCTTCACATGACCGCCGATGACCGATACGTCGCTCGATGAATTGCGCGGCAGGACGCCATCCGCCCGCAGGCGGACGAGGATGTCGCCGGCGTGAAAGCCGGTCGGGCCAGTCACCTGTGCGGCGGCCGGCAGCGCCGAGGCGAGGAGCAACGCAGCGACGCCGGTAGCCGTCATGCAAGCCTTCATGATGGTCGGATCCTTCTCGAAGTGCCGGCGCACGGCGCGCCGGGCATGGCACCATGTTGCTGCACCGCAACAAGCCGAGCCTTGATCGGGATCAAGGACAAGTTGCGCCATTGGCCGGCACGGGGCTGCATGACGGGGCGGAACGCCCCATATGGGCGGCGGATCAACTGACGGAGAGACGCATGAAGACAAGGAAACTCGGATCACTCACGGTTTCCGCCCTGGGCCTCGGCTGCATGGGCATGTCGGATTTCTATGGCGGACGCGACGAGGCGGAAGCGCGCGCGACGTTGGAGCGCGCGCTGGAACGCGGCATCACCTTCTTCGATTCCGCCGACATGTACGGCTTTGGCGACAACGAGCGCCTGCTGTCGGATTTCGTGAAGGCGAACCGGAGCAGGATCGTACTCGCGACCAAGTTCGGCAATGAATTCACCGAGGACCGGCAGCGGGTCGGCATCAACGGGCGGCCCGACTATGTGCGCCGCGCCTGCGACGCCTCGCTCAAGCGGCTCGGGATCGACACGATCGATCTCTACTATCAGCATCGCGTCGATCCGAACGTGCCGATCGAGGAGACGGTGGGCGCGATGGCGGACCTCGTGAAGGCCGGCAAGGTGCGGCATCTCGGCCTGTCCGAGGCGGCGCCGGCCACGATCCGCCGGGCGCACAAGGTCCATCCGATCACCGCGCTGCAGACCGAGTATTCGCTCTGGTCGCGCGAGCCGGAGGGCGAGATTCTCGCCACCGTGCGCGAGCTCGGAATCGGCTTCGTGCCCTATTCGCCGCTCGGCCGCGGCTTCCTGACCGGGGCGATCGCAAGGCCCGAGGATCTCGCCGCCGATGACTGGCGGCGCCACGCCCCACGCTTCCAGGGCGAGAATTTCGCGAAGAATCTCGAACTGGTCGGGAAGGTGAAGGCGCTTGCGGCGGAGAAGAAGTGCACCGCCGGGCAACTCGCGCTGGCCTGGGTGCTGGCGCAGGGCGAGGACATCGTGCCGATTCCGGGCACCAAGCGGCGGGCCTATCTCGACGAGAATATCGGCGCGCTCGACGTGACGCTGACGCCGGAAGACCTCGCCGCGATCGAGCGGATCATGCCGGCGGATGCGGTGGCGGGAACGCGCTATCCGGAAGCGGGGCTGAAGGCGGTCAATCGCTGATGTTCTGTTCCCTCCCCGGCTGAAACGCGAATGGCGGGCGGCCTTGCGGCGCCCGCCATTTTTTCGGCCGGCAACGGCGGCGCTATTCGCCGAGGACGGCAAAGATCCGCTTGCGGACCTCGATCGGGCCGAGCGCTTCCATCACCGCGTCGATCGGCGGGCTGACGGTGCTGCCGGTCAGCGCCGCGCGGAGCGGCTGGGCAATGGCGCCGAGCTTTTTCTCCTCGCGCTCGGCATAGGCCTTCATCGCCTCGTGCAGCGCCGCCTTCGAGAAATCGGTCTTGTCGAAATCGAGCAGCAGGGCGGCGAGGTCGTCGCGCGCCGCCTCGGTGAGCAGGGCTTCGGCCTTCTCGGTCATCGGCAGCGGCGCCTCACGAACGACGAAAAGGGTGGATTCCGCCAGTTCGGCCAGGGTGCGGGCGCGGTCCTTCAGCCCCGGCATCAGCATCGCGATGCGGCCCGCCGCCTCGGTGCTCACCGGAAAGCCGTGATCGCGTTCGAGCCGGGCGACGACATCGGCGGCAAGGCGTTCGTCCTCGGCGGCGCGGAGGAAGACGGCGTTGACGTGGAGCAGCTTGGCATAGTCCATCCGGCTCGCGGCGCGGCCGACGCCATCGAGGTCGAACAGCGCGACCTGCTCCTCGCGGGGCAGGATCTCGGCATCGCCATGGCCCCAGCCGAGGCGGAGCAGGTAGTTGCAGAGCGCCTCGGGCAGATAGCCCTCGTCGCGGAACTGCAGGACCGAGACGGCGCCGTGACGCTTCGAGAGTTTCGCACCGTCCGCGCCGTGGATCAGGGGGATATGGGCGAAATTCGGCCGCGCCCAGCCCATCGCGTCGTAGATCTGGGCCTGGCGGAACGTGTTGGTCAGATGGTCGTCGCCGCGGATGACATGGGTGATGCCCATGTCGTGGTCATCCACCACGACGGCGTGCAGATAGGTCGGCGTGCCGTCGGAGCGCAGCAGGATCATGTCGTCCAGCTCGGCGTTCTTCACCCGCACCTCGCCCTGGACGAGATCGTGGATCACGGTCTCGCCCTCGCGCGGGGCGCGCAGGCGGATGACCGGATCGACGCCGGCCGGCGCTTCGGCCGGATCGCGGTCGCGCCAGCGCCCGTCATAGCGGAACGGTTTTTTGCTCCGCTCGGCCTCGGCGCGCATCTCGGCAAGCTCCTCGCGGGAGCAGTAGCAGCGATAGGCCTGGCCGGCGGCGAGCATCTGCTCGGCCACCTCGCGATGGCGGGCATAGCGGGTCGACTGGTAGACCGGCGGTTCGTCGGGCTTCAGGTCGAGCCAGTCGAGCGCGTCGAGGATGACCTTCGTTGCCTCGGGCGTGCTGCGCTCGCGGTCGGTATCCTCGACGCGGAGCAGGAACTGGCCGCCGTGATGGCGGGCGAAGAGATAGTTGAACAGGGCGGTGCGGGCGCCGCCGATATGGAGCATGCCGGTGGGCGACGGCGCGAAACGGACGCGGATTGTCATGACCCCGGCGCTATCACGAAACGGCGCGGGGATGAACCCTTACCAGCGGAACCCGCCGATGATGGCGCGCGGATCGAGCCCGGCGGCCGCGCAATCCGCCCGCGCCTCGGCCGGCGTGGCGACGTGGATGCCGGACAGCACGAGCACCGAGGCGATGCCGGCCGCCTTCGCGCCGGCGATGTCGGTGCGCAGCGAATCTCCGAACGCGATGGTCCGGCCAGGTTCGGTGCCGAGCAGGTCGAGGGTCGGGCGATAGACGGCGGGATCGGGCTTGCCCCGCCAGATCACCCGCCCGCCCCAGGCGGCGTAGCGCTGGGCGAGCGTGCCGGCACAGATGATGCGGCGCCCGTCGCGAATCACCTCCAGGTCCGGGTTGGCGCAGACCATCGGCAACCCGGCCCCGAGGGCCTCACGCAGCAACGGATCGAAGGCGGCGGGATCGTCGGGCGGCGCGAGATCGTCCGGGCCGGTGTTGAGCAGGAAATCGGCGGCGCCGGGGCGGTCGGCCTCGGCGAGGCCGAGATCATCGAACAGGTTGCGGTCACGCGGCGGGCCAAGATGGAACAGACGGTCGCCCAGGGCCGCGAAATCGGGCTCGGTGCGTGAGACCAGCGCAGCGCGGACGGCTTCGCCGCTGGTCATGATGCCGTCGTATAGCTCGGGGCCGATGTCCATCGCGGCCAGGGCGGCGGCGACCGGCGCGGTGCGGCGGGGCGCGTTGGAGAGGAAGACGACGCGCTTGCCGGCCTCGCGCAGGTGGCGCAGGCAGGCGGGAACGCCGGGATAGGGGCGCACGCCGTCATGCACCACGCCCCAGAGATCGACGATGAAGCCGTCGTGATCATGGGCGAGGGTTTCGACGCTCATCGTATCGGCGGTCATGGAGCGATCTCCGCGAGGCGGTCGGCATCGCGGCCGACGAGCTCGGCGAGGGTGGCGGCGCCGTACTGGTCGAGCAGGGCGGACAGGCCGGCGGCGAGGCGGGGCAGCAATGACGGCCCCTGATAGACGAAGGCGGTATAGACCTGCACGAGGCTGGCGCCGGCGCGGAACTTGGCGAGGGCCTGTTCCGGCGTCGCCACGCCGCCGACGCCGATCAGCAGAAGCCGGT
>NZ_AFPR01000476.1:0-3931 GCF_000219295.1 Acidiphilium sp. PM | reverse complement strand
CGGCAGCTCGGCCCGGCGCTGCATCGCTGGGCGCAGGGCGGCGGCCACGGCACCTACGATTTCGGCCTCACGGTCGGCCCGCTCGATGCCCACGGCACGGGCAGCTTCGGCTTCGATGCCGGCACCCAGCCGAAGGGAAGGCTGCATCTCGTCGCCGACGGACTCGGCGCCGCCCTCGGCGCGCTCTCGACGCATTATCCCTCCCTCACCGGCGACATCAGCGCCCTGACCACCGCCGCCGCGCCCTATTTCACCCGCGGGCCGAAGGGCGGCCAGCGCCTCGCGGTCGATTTCGTCCTCGCCCATGGCGCCGTTTCGGCCAACGGCACGAAGCTCACCACGGTCCCGCCGCTGGTCTGGCCCGCATCCCCGCAAGCGGTGCCCGGAAAGGCGGCGCCGAAGGGCTGAGGAGAATGGACACCGAGCCCGAGGACGAAGCCGCCACGCTCAGCCCGAGCCAGATGCGCCTGACCGCGCTGATCGTCGCCACCGCGCTGTTCATGCAGAATCTCGACGGCACGATCGTCGCCACCGCCCTGCCGGCGATGGCGAAGAGCTTCCACGCCGACCCGCTGCACATGAGCCTGGCGCTCACCTCCTACCTGCTGTCGCTCGCGATCTTCATCCCCGCCTCCGGCTGGTTCGCCGACCGCTTCGGCAGCCGCACGGTCTTCCGCGCCGCGATCCTGGTCTTCACCATCGGCTCCATCCTCTGCGGCCTGTCGCAGAGTCTCGGCCAACTCATCGCCGCGCGCATCTTCCAGGGGCTCGGCGGCGCCATGATGGTGCCGGTCGGCCGGCTGCTGCTGCTGAAATCCGTCCGCCGGCGCGACATGATCGCGGCCACCTCCTGGCTCACCATGCCGGCGCTGCTCGGCCCGATCATCGGCCCGCCGCTCGGCGGCTTCATCGTCACCTATCTCTCCTGGCGCTGGACCTTCGACATCAACGTTCCCATCGGCCTGATCGGCATCGTCGCCGTCACCCTCCACGTCCGCGAGGTGAAGGACGCCGAGCACGCCGGCCGGCTCGACATTGCCGGCCTCGTCTGGAGCGGCCTCGCCATGGCGTTGCTGATGTCCGGCTTCGAGACGATCGGCCGCGGACTCATCCCGCTCGGCTGGAGCCTCGGCTGCTTCGCCGCCGGCGCCGTCGCCTCGCTCGCCTACTGGCGCCATGCCCGCCGCCACCCGCACCCGATCCTCGATCTCACGCTGATGCGGATCGACACCTTCGCCAATTCCACCATCGCCGGCAGCTTCTTCCGCGTCCTCGCCGGCGCGATGCCCTTCCTGCTGCCGCTGATGCTCCAGCTCGGCTTCGGCGATTCGGCGGCGAAATCCGGCACCATCACCTTCGCCGCGGCGGTCGGCGCGCTGGCGATGAAGCCGCTCGCCGAGCCGATCCTCCGCCGCCTCGGCTTCCGCGTGGCGATGATGCTGTTCGGCGGCCTCGCCGTGGTCTTCACCGCCGCCTGCGCCGCCTTCCGCCCCGGCTGGCCCGAACTCGCGCTCGATGCCGTGCTGCTGGTCGGCGGCGTGTTCCGCTCCCTCCAGTTCACCGCCCTCAACACCATCGCCTATGCCGACGTGCCGCGCAGCCGCATGAGCGCCGCCACCAGCTTCTACGCCACCTTCCAGCAGATCACCCTCACCCTCGGCATCTCGGTCGCCGCCGGCGCGCTGGAATTCACCACGATCTTCGCCGGCCACGCCGAGCCCTCGATCGCCGATTACGGCTGGGCCTTCCTCATCGTCAGCGCGATCGGCGGACTCTCGGTGCCGGTCTGCGCCAGGCTCTCGCCCGCCGCCGGCGACGATGTCAGCGGCCATCACGCGCCGCCGCCCGCCGGCCCGGCGATTGACGCGAACCCGGCGGCGCGCCAGTAACGGGGCATCGCAAGCGGAAATGGATCTCCCATGATGGAAACCGGCAGCAGCATCGCGCTCGCGCGGCGGCTGTGGCGGCAACATGTCAGCGCCTATCGCGGTCGCGTCGCGCTCATCATCGTCGCCACGCTGATCATGTCGGGCACCACGGCGCTCTACCCCGCGCTGATCGACCGCGCCTTCACCATGTTCGCCCGGCGCGACCCGCGCATCCTCTACCAGGTGCCGCTGATCGTGCTCGCCGTCACCTTGGTCAAGGCGCTCGCCCAGTATGCCCAGACCCTGCTCACCCAGCAGGTCGTGCTCGGCACCATCCGCCGCCTGCAGGTCTCGATGTTCGATCATCTGACCGGCGCCGAACTCGCGCGGATCGACCGCGAGGCTCCCGCGGCGCTCGCCGCCCGCTTCACCACCGACGCCACCGTGATCCGCGAGGCGATGAGCCGCGCCGTGAACGGCATCGCCGATTTCTTCACGCTGATCGGCCTGGTCGGCACCATGCTGTGGATCGACTGGGAACTCAGCCTCATCGCCGCCCTGCTGTATCCGCTCGCCGGCCTGCCGATCCAGAAGATCGGCCGCCGCATCCGCCGCGCCTCGGGGGGCATGCAGGAGCGGATGGGCGAAACCGCCGCCCTGCTCAACGAAAGCTTCGCCCAGGCCCGCACCGTCCGCGCCTATGGCCTCGAGGAAGACGAGCGCCGACGGGCGGAGCGCGCCTTCGAGCATCTCTACCGCGCCCTGATGCGCATGATCCGCGGCCGCGCCGCGCTCGACCCGGTGCTCGAAGTCCTCGGCGGCCTCGCCATCGCCCTCGTCATCGGGTTCGCCGGCTGGCGGCACGCGGCGGGCGCCTCGGGCATCGGCAATTTCACCGGCTTCGTCGCCGCCCTGCTGATCGCCTCCCGCCCGCTGCGCGCCCTCGGCACGATGAACGCCGCGGTGCAGGAAGGCATGGCCGGGCTCGAACGCGTGTTCCATGTCATCGACGAACCCTCGGTCGTGGCCGACCGGCCCGATGCGGTCGAACTGCCGCCCGGTCCCGGCCGCGTCGAGTTCCGCCATGTCGGCTTCGCCTATCCGGATGGCCGGCCCGGCCTGCGCGATCTCTCCTTCGTCGCCGAACCCGGCCGCACCCTTGCCCTGGTCGGCGCGTCCGGCGCCGGCAAGTCGACGGCGCTTGCCCTGTTGCCCCGGCTCTACGAGGCCGATCGCGGCGCCATCCTGATCGACGGGGCCGACATTTCCGCCGTCTCCCTCGACTCCCTGCGCGGCGCGATCGCCTATGTCGGCCAGGATGCCCTGCTGTTCGACGACACGATCGCCGCCAATATCGCGATGGGCCGCAGGGGCGCCTCGATCGACGAAATCCGCGCCGCGGCCGAGGCGGCGGCGGCCGGCTTCATCGCGGACCTTCCCGAAGGATTCGAAACCCGCGTCGGCGTCAACGGCCAGCGCCTGTCGGGCGGCCAGCGCCAGCGCGTGGCCCTGGCCCGCGCCCTGCTGCGCGACCCGCGGATCCTGCTCCTCGACGAGGCGACCAGCGCGCTCGATGCCGAGAGCGAGGCCGCCGTGCAGCAAGCGCTCGCCCGACTGCGCCGCGGCCGCACCACCATCGTCGTCGCCCACCGCCTCGCCACCGTGCGCGACGCCGACCGCATCGTGGTGATGGCGGATGGCGCGGTGGTCGAGTCCGGCACGCATGAAGACCTCATCGCCGGCGATGGCGCCTTCGCCCGCCTCGTCCGCGCCCAGGCCCTCGCCGGCTAGTGTCCCGAAACTGAAATCCATCGGATTTCAGATTCAAAGTGGACACTGGAAAAAACAATAGTTTAGTGGCCTGCCCCTGAAATTCGTGGGTGAATTTCAGGGACAAGCAGGCCACTAGCGCCCTTTCCGATCCTTCCGGATCGGACCGGGACGCTCCTGGCTGCGGCAGCAAGACGCATGTGACGTCAGTTCAACTGACAATTTCCTTGCCCACCCGGCGCCATCCATGGTCTCTTCCCCCGGTGACAGCGCCCTCCGCCCCATCCCCCGGT
>NZ_AFPR01000477.1:0-1702 GCF_000219295.1 Acidiphilium sp. PM | reverse complement strand
GCCCAAATTTGGGTAATCGACCTCCAGGCTGTCCACGTCATCCTCGAAGAATGCAATCTCTTTGCCGGCCCGGTGCTGGTTGCCGTGCCAGAGCAGCCACTTGATGCTGTCCAGCGAGGCGAGCAGGCGGGCACCCTCGGCCTCCACCAGGCCGAGGTAACGCGGTTCCCGGTCCTCGGGCATGGAACGACCGACGATCAATTCGAAGTTGCTTGTCCGGTCATCCCAGTTGCGGACATAGCCACCATCGAGAGCAGCGACGATCCGGCCTTCCGGAATGGGCAACGCAGCCCATTCAGCCGGACAGCCATTGATGAAGCAGGGCCGCTCCTCGCCCAATTCGGCTTCCGCGCGTTCTGCGACACGCAAGACGTGTTCACGCACTGTGGTCCTGTTCGCGCCGGATGAGACCGGCAGCACGTCGGCCAGCAGGCCGGCCACGCTCGCGTAGGGAACGAGCGAGGACCAGCGCGCTTCCAGGTAAAGCCGTTCGGGAGCGACGTGGTCGGGCACCAAGTCTCGAAGCGGCGACACAGTAGCGGGGCCGTTCCCATTCTGGCACGGGCACCGATGCAGCCGCGGGCTGGCGAGCGGCACGTCGCCAAAAAGGGTGCGGAACAGAATGGGGTAGTTGCCCTTACTGCGTCGGCGGGAGCCGCACGCCTCGCAACAGAGGTGGCGCACGGTCCAGGTTCTGGCCTGAGCCTGCACAAGCCGGCGCTGGATGGCGGCGGTCACTGTCTTGCCCTCGGCAAGCGAGAGGCCGACGTCTTCGGGTCGTTCCGTCGCCTTTTCAAAGGTGACGACCTCATCGGCCATCCCGATGCCGCCATCATCGTCGGTGATCTGAAGCAGGATGCTGACGCGCATGGGTGACCTCCAATGTGGCAAAGCGGATGAGCTTTCCACAAGAGCCGGAGTGGAAAGCTCAGGCGGTTCCGCTATGGCACCGTCCCCCTATTCCGGCTCACCTGGTGCACCTGCGGACCCTCAGTTTGCACTCCGGAGAAAACAAGGCAAACTGTGGCATGACCTCCATTGCCCGTGCCGCAGCCGCGATCGCCGCCGTTCTTGTCCGCGAGGGCGTGGATTACGCGCAGAGCAAGGCGGTGTTCAAAGCCGCCAGGGCGCGAGCAGGCCTGCGCGCCTCGCCCGAACGCCGTGGCGGTGTCGATCGGCTGACGGTCGAGGAAGAGTTGCGCTTCCTCGACCAAGCCTATGCTCAGGACGGCAGGATCGGGCTGATGCTGCAGACCCTGCTGGAAACCGGTGCGCGCGCGTCCGAGCTGGTGCAGATCAGGGTCGAGGATGTCAGCTTGGCCGAGCGCATGATCACGATACGCCACGGCAAGGGCGGCAAGCGCCGGGAGGTGCCGATCCGGCGGGATTTGGCGCAGTTGCTCCGGCTGCACATCGGCACCCGCCGCGCCGGACCGTTGTTTGCCAGCCGCCAACAAGGTTCCGGGCCGGTGCCGCATACGGCCCGAAGTAACGAAACGCCCTGCGCTGTAGCATAAGCGGACAAAGTGGGAACGTTGACTGGTTGGGATGGAGGTTTTCTGCGGGTTTGAGCGGAGAGCGCGGTTCTGAGGCCGGAATCGCGGGATGACGGAAAACACCTGTTTTCCGGCGGTGGTCCGAGACCCGCCGAAAAATCCCGGATTTCGTGCCGAATCATGTACGGAAAACATAGTCGGAATGA
>NZ_AFPR01000478.1:0-4753 GCF_000219295.1 Acidiphilium sp. PM | reverse complement strand
CCCGGCGGAATCAGCCGGGCCGCGTGCGCGGCGAACCCGAGCCCGGCCAGCGCCGCCGCCCGCAACCCGCTCAGGCTGCCCGAACTGCACGCGATCCGCCACGGCAGATGCGCCCGGTCCATCGCCTCCAGCGCCCGCTCCCGCGTCACACTCGGCGGCGGGTAGAGCACCAGCGGCACCGGCTGCCCCGCAACCGGCCGCTTCCCCGGCCGCGCGATCCACACCAGCTCCTCCGCCCATGCCACCCGCCCGCGCTGGTCGCCCGCCCGCCGCTTCGCGAAGATCAGGTCGAGTTCGCCGGCGTCGAAACCTGCATAGAGCGTCTGGCTCAGCCCCACCGTCAGTTCGAGATCCACCTCCGGATGCCGCCCGGCGAAATCGGCCAGCACCTCCGGCAAGGCGCTGAACACGAAATCCTCCGACGCGCCGATCCGGATCCGCCCGCGCAGCGCGCTCGCCGCGAAATAGGCGTCGATCCGCGCCTCCGCCTCCAGCAGCCGGCGCGCGAAATCCAGCAGCGCGTCGCCATCCGGCGTGGGCGAGACGCGGTGCGTATCCCGCGCGATCAGCCGCCGCCCCGCCAGCGCCTCCAGCCGCGCCACGTGCTGGCTCACGGTCGACTGCCGCAGGCCGAGATGCCGCGCCGCGCGGGTGAAGCTGCGCGCCTCGACCACCGCGATGAAACTCCGCACCAGCACCGGGTCAAATCGCGGGCGCGCCGGCGCCTGGCCAGCATGATTATCATAAATCATGATTGCCGATATCACGTTCATCACGATTGTCCATGACCGGCATCCTGCTACATCGGCGTCATGTCCATACGCGCCACGCTGTCCCGCCTCGGGATCGACCCCTACCTGTTCTTCCTCCTCGGCACCGTGGCGCTCGCCGCGCTGCTGCCCGCGCGCGGCCTCGCCGCCGTCGTGGTCGGGCACGCGGTTCACTGGGTCGTCGCCCTGCTGTTCTTCGTCTACGGCGCCAAACTCTCCACCGTCGAGGTCCTGCGCGGCCTGCTGCACTGGCGGCTCCAGGGCGCGGTGTTCGCCTGCACCTTCATCCTGTTTCCCGCCCTCGGCCTCGCCGCGGTCACCCTGCTCGGCTCCGCCCTGCCGCCGGCGCTGGCCACCGGCATCATCTTCGTCGCCATCCTGCCCTCCACGGTGCAGTCATCCATCGCCTTCACCTCGATCTCCCGCGGCAACGTGCCCGCCTCGCTGTGCAGCGCGTCGGTCTCGAACCTCGCCGGCATGGTGATCACGCCGCTCCTGGTCATGCTGCTGCTGCACGCGAAGGGCGGGTTCAGCGCCGGCGCGCTGGAAGACATCGCGCTCCAGCTCCTCGCCCCCTTTGCGGCCGGCCAGCTGCTCCGCCCCATCCTTGGCCCCGTCCTGCAACGCCACCGCCTGATCACCACCATCGTCGATCGCGGCTCGATCCTCGTCGTGGTCTACGCCGCCTTCAGCGCCGGCATGGTCGGCGGCATCTGGTCGCGCGTCTCGCCGGAAAGCCTGGTCCTGGTCATGCTGGTCGATGCGGCGCTGCTCGCGCTGGTGCTCACCGTCACCAGCCTCGCCGGCGCCCTCGGCTTCTCGCGCGAGGACCGGATCACCCTCATCTTCTGCGGTTCCAAGAAATCGCTGGCGAGCGGCATCCCGATGGCGAACATCCTCTTCCCGGCGCAGACCGTCGGGCTGATCGTGCTGCCGCTGATGCTGTTCCACCAGTTCCAGCTCTTCGTCTGCACGCTGATCGCCCAGCGCTTCGCCCGCCAGCCGGCGGCGGCTCCCGCCATCGCCGCCGCCGAACGCCGCCTCGCGGCCTGACACGGGGTCCGCCTACCGCCCCGGCTTGAGCAGCCGCGCGAGCTCGCCCGGCAGAAGCCCCGCGAGCCCGAGTTCGGCGCAGCTCTCCCGCCAGCGCGCGAGATAGGTGCCGAGCGGCAGGTGGCTCCGCTCCGGCCAGCGGTTCAGCGCGCCGATATCGGCCACCGCCGTCTCGTCCGCCTCCAGCAGTTCCAGCACCGCGGGCACGGCGGGCCGGGCGGCGATCACGGTCCCATGCGTCGCGAGGAAGCCCGCCTGCGCCGCATACCAGCCGCCGAGCCCGGCATCGGCGCCCTGCGCCCGCGCCTCCGCCAGATCCTGTTCGAGCAGGTTCCGCCGATACGCGCGGATCGGCGCGGCATAGGCATTGTTGTGCGGAAACGGCGGCGCCACCGCCCAGTCCTCCGCCAGCCGCCCGAGGCCGCGCAGCGAGAACGCCTCCACCACCGCCTCCTCCAGCCACTGGCACGGGTTGCGCGGCGCATCGCCCCACATCCAGCTATTGGCCATCACATGGCCGAGCTCATGGCCGAACTGGTAGGAGAGATTGATCCAGTCCCGCGCGCCGACATCGACGGCGACGATCGCGGTACCCGGCGCATCGGTATGCAGCCAGACATGCGGCGGGCCCGAGGCAACGTCCTGCACCCGCAGCGCCGCCGGCTGCCGGTCGGAGACAAGCCTGATCCCGTCGAGGCACGCGGCGCGCATCCGCCCGAGCACCGCGAGCACATCGCCGGGCGCCGAGCCGCGCCACGATCCCGCGAGCGAGAGCGGCGCGGTGAGAAGGCTCGCCCCGGTCGGCGTCGCGGCGTCTGCCGTCATGCTCGCTCCCATCATCAACGGTGCCGAGGCCGCGAGCCACAGCACCCTTCTGCGCGCCAGGCGGCAGATAGCGCGATGCGGCACGGGCGTTCGCTCCCCATCCGCGGGCAGGGCAGTGGCGTCGGCATCGGTCATGCAAGAGAAACTAACACCAGCGACGGCCCGGCGAAAGCGGAATCGTTTCGCCGCCGCCACGCCGCGCACCCACCGCGCGCCATCGATCGAAAAAGCCCAATGCCGATATCGATCTTTTCTATCGCTCACGGAAACTTGCTGTCACATAAACTTGCTCTGAACCCCCTGTGAGATTCCGGAAACAGGGTGGTCACTCCAGTCCGCTGCCCTTATTTCAACGGCGATCATGACGGAGGATCGCATTGTCGTTGTGTGATGAGGCGCGTCTGAAGGAACGGCGGTTCCGCCCGTGGCGCCGTCTGGCGCCGCTAACGCCATTGCTGCTCACCGGCTGTTCCGGCGGGCCGTTCCGCGTGTTCGACCCGAAGGGGCCGGTCGCCCGCGCGTCGCTGAATTTCACCATCATCGACGTTGTCGTGATGGCCTTCATCATCGTGCCGACGGCGTGCTTCATCCTCTGGTGCATCTGGCGCTACCGCCGCTCCCGCGCCGCCGCCTACAGCCCCGGCTTCAGCCACTCCCTGAAACTCGAAGCCGTCATGTGGGGAATCCCGATCGTCGTCGTCGCCGGCCTCGCCTATGCCTCCTACAACGGCACCTTCGCGGTCGATCCCTACGGCCCGCATGTCCTGCGCATGCCGGCGAGGGCAGGGCGCTCGCACCCGCTGAAGATCGACGTCGTCGCAACCGACTGGCAGTGGCTCTTCATCTATCCGAAGCAGCATGTCGCCAGCGTCGACCGGCTCGTCGTGCCCGCCGGCCGCAATGTCGAGTTCCGCCTGACCTCGACCAGCGTCGTCAACGACTTCTTCATCCCCCAGCTCACCGACATGATCGACGTGATGCCCGGCATGCGCACGAAGGATGCGATGCGCGCCAACGGCCAGGGGCGCTACGAGGGCTTCGCCGCCAATTTCAGCGGCGCCGGCTTCTCCTGGATGCGCTTTGCCACCGATGTCGTCGGCAAGCGGGGATTTGCGAAATTCGTGCGCCACGCGGCAGCCGCCCCGGCCGCGCTGACCTACGCCACCTTCGAGCGTTTCGCGCGGCCGACGATCAATCTCGACCAGCGGCCGCGCTATTTCAGCGCCCCGGCGCCGCACCTGTTCCGCCGCATCGTCGAGGCGTCGCGCAACGGCAAGACCTACCCGGTTCCGCCCCGCCTCACCGAAGCGATGGCGCGGGACCTGCGCGCCGGGGCCAGCTATTTCTCTCATCCGGCCGCGTCGCGCGGAACATCCGGCTGACGCCGGCAGCGGAAAGGAAGACTGCGTGCTCGTTCATCTTCAAGGTCCATGGTCGCCGCTGCTCGGGCGCCTGACTCTGAGTGCCATCCCCTACACGAGCCCGATCGTCGACGGCGCCTTCGTCTTCGCCGCCGGCGCGGCCGTCATCGTCATCGCCGCCATCACCCTCTCCGGCCGCTGGGGCTATCTCTTCCGCGAATGGCTGACGACGCTCGATCACAAGAAGATCGGCGTGATGTATGTCATCGTCGGCCTCGTGATGATGTTCCGCGGCTTCATCGACGGGCTGATGATCCGCACCCAGCAGATGATGGCGGACGGTCCGCATTCGCCCGGCCACCTGCAGGCCCTGCACGGCTACCTCCCGCCCTTCCATTTCGACCAGATCTACAGCTCGCACGGCGTGATCATGATCCTGCTCGCCGTCACCCCGCTGCTCACCGGCCTGTCCAACATCATCGTCCCGCTGCAGATCGGCGCGCGCGACATGGCGTTTCCCTACCTCAACGCCGTCGGCCTCTGGCTCACCGCCGTCGCCGCGGCGCTGGTGATGCTCTCGCTCTTCGTCGGCGACTTCTCGCATGACGGCTGGATCGGCCTGATCCCGCTCACCGAACTGCCCTACAGTCCCGGCGTCGGCGTCGATTACTGGATGTGGGCGATCCAGATCGGCAGCGTCGGCACCACGCTCAACGCGATCAACATGATCGCGACGATCGTGAA
>NZ_AFPR01000479.1:0-4687 GCF_000219295.1 Acidiphilium sp. PM | reverse complement strand
GCGGCACCCTGCTGGTGTCGAATGACTCGGCCCTCGGCGCAGCAGGCGGCAATCTCTTGCTGAGTAGCGGCGGCACGCTCGGTGCCATGTCGCCGTTCGGCACGGCGCGCCTGATCGATGTCGCCAACACCGGTGGCAGCCTTGCCGGCCCGGCCGGAACCTCTCTCGACCCGACCACCGCCAATGCCCTGACCTTGACCGGAACGCTCAACCTCGCCGGAACCCTCACCACCAGAGGCACGGTGATCGACAACGCCACGAGCCAGACCAACACGGGAACCGGCGGCACGCCGGTTGTCTCTGTCGCGAATGGTCTTTTCGAGGTCGGAGACAGCATCCATGGCAGCACCGTTCTGCACGCCAGGGTCGCCGTCGATGCCAGCGCCATTCTGCGCGGTCACGGCACCATCGCCGGCGATGTCGCGAACAATGGCGGCATTGTCGCCCCTGGCGGCACCATCGGCGTCATGACCGTCACGGGCAACTACGCTCAGAATCCTGCCAGCACGCTCTCGATCGAGATCACCCCCAACGATCAGGCGCCCGGCATCAGCTACAGCCAGCTCGCCGTGACGGGCTCCGTCCAGCTCGCCGGCGGCCTCGCCGTCAATGCCGATTCCGGCATCTACCGCCCCGGCTCGCGCTACGACATCGTCCATTCCGGCGGCGGTGTCTCGGGACAATTCTCAACCGTCGCCTACAATTCCGCGCTCGCCAGCTATCTCTTGCCGCAGGTCCAGTACACCGCCGACAATGTCTATCTCAGCCTGAACGTCGGCCCTCTCGCCTTTTCCTCGGGCAGCGGCGTCGCCGGCAATGCCTACATCATCAATCAGGACATCCTGGACACGACGGATGCGGTCCTCGCCTCGCGGAAAGGCTTCTGGCTTCACGGATTGGGCAGCTTCGGCCAGGCCAATGACGGGAATATCACCGACGGGGGCGCCATCATCGGCTATGGAGCCCGGATCCGGCCCGGCTTCCTTCTCGGCGTCGCTGTCGCCGGCACCGCCAGCAGCAGCAACACCGCCTACCAGCAGATCTCAAACCGCCAGATCAGCCTCTCCGACTACGGGATCTATCGGCACGGTCCGTGGCGGATCGCGTTGACGCTGGGCCTCGGCCATCTCGGCGTGAATTCCCGCCGCAGCCTCGTGCCGAGCGGTCTGGTTGCAACGGGAACCGGCCATGGATGGTTTCTGGGTTCCGGCATCAACGCCAGTTACACCGATCATATTGACCGCGGCTTCATCACGCCTTTCGTTGCCGCACGCTATCTGCACGTGTCTCAGGAAGGTTTCGCTGAACATGGCGCCGGCTTGCTCGATCTTGCCTATGGTCGGCAAGGCAACGATCTCGGTGCGATCAGCGCGGGCGCCAGAGCCGGGTACCAGATCAGGACCTTCGGGCTCGATCTTGAGCCCTGGATCGAGGTCGGCGGCACGTCCTATCTCGGCAACCGCCTGCTCGCTTCCACCGAGACTCTCGGCACCGAGACCATGCCGGTGAGCGCGCAAGCGGCGCCAAGCGCAACCCTCGACACCGGGCTCGGACTGACCCTCCGCACCCAGCACGGCTGGAAAGGCCGGCTCGTCTATATCAGCCGCAGAGGCGACAACACCTCCCTGAATGCATTCAATTTCACGGCAACCTGCAATTGGTAGCGACAGGAATTGCCGCCCGCAGAGCGGGGCGTGGCGGCAAGCTGGCCGGCGACGATCGGCCAGAAAAACCCTGCAAAATCAATGGAGCGGGTGACGGGAATCGAACCCGCACAGCCAGCTTGGTAGACAGATCCAAACGAAAACTCAGTGACTTAACCCCCCGCACCGTTAGTGAAATTTCAGCCTTTCAACTTATCGTGAGCCGTCAACGCAGCCAGAATTTTGTCGATTGTGCAGTTAATTTCAATGATAAGTCTTCGTGCTTAACCCATTGATATGGCATTATTCTGGACCAGGATCACTGTTCCGGCACCTAGGATCGCCATGGATGTCAGGAGACCCTAAAATGCCCGTCGTAGTCCGCAGAAAGTAGACACCCCAGCGCCTCCGTAAACCCGTCACAACCCCTTGGGGCGACATTATTCGGAGCCTTCGGGACGTATCAGGACTGTCGCAACGTCAGCTTGCATCGATGTCCGGGGTGAGCCGGAACGCCCTCCGCCGACTGGAGAGCAAAGAGATTCCTGGAGCGGTCGACGTGATAGAGAATATTTTCGTTCACGTTCGGGTCGCTTTATGGACGATTCGGGATGCTGCGAGATGGACGGAATTTTGATCACCGGACGCCGGAAGACATTCGGCTAATGGCGATTGAGGGCCTTTGACTTGACAAAGGAGAGTCAAACCAATGCCTGACAACAAAACGACCATTCCCCGTAGTCAACAATTGATAAGTGTCATGTTGAAGCTAAAGGCAGCAATGGTTGATGCGGTACCCGATCACCCGGGCGAGGGAAATATCAATGGTCAAGATGGCCAGTGTGAGCTATTAGACCATTACATAACGCTGCTTAGGGGGTTATCGAGTAATGATCCACGGGCGCGGGGGATGATATTAAATATTTCCGCGTTACCAAGTTATTTTTATGACGAAACAAGTTGGAATAAAACCCCGAAAATCTCCGCCCTGATTACCAAGATGGTTTCTTTGGCACGCGATATTGTAAAGGTTGAATACTTGTGATGAGCAACCAGACCATCGTCGAACAAAATCCATCGCCATGTTTCTTCACTTTCGTCGGGGGTAGTTACAATTGGGTCGGAACAAAAGACCGGGAACAAATCGCCACTATAAAATCGACTTTGAAAAACGCCAGTATTGAAGTCATTATTTTTCGACCTTTTTATGAAGCGGCATGTGGTAACGGCGATAATATTTATTTTAACTTGCTGGTATCCTCAAGCCAATTTCCAGCTCCAAACCTTAAAGCGATATTGCTTGGCCTCAGCTTTATCATTGAAGTCAATGCTGTAAGCCCGGTTAATCCCGATTGGGCACAATGGCTAATCGACGGGAGAAACCAATTCGAGACATCGCCATGAGCAGCCAGACGACCGGCTGCGCTTCTGGCAACTGCAATTGCATGCCTGGGCTCAAGGCTGGCCAGTGCGGCGCTAGTGCCAGTATTAATAGAGCTTTGGAGGCTCCGGCATCCAGGGTGAGATAAATACATAAGGGCATTAGCGGACCCAGCATGAAATCCAAAAACCCTCATCATCAACACGCTGTAGCCAAAAGAAAGCCAGCTACCCACGTCGTCGCACCATGGCTATTCGCCATGATGCTTCTCGCCTGGTGGCTAGGTGCCTATGGTGCAGTCGTCTATGGCGTGGTGACGGACCGCGGCCCGTTTGCGATCGTCCTTCGTCTCGAAAACGGCATCTTCGGGGGTTCGAACGCCATCCTGACAGCTTTGCTGGCCGCCTTCGTCATCTTTCTCGGGCCGCTTTACGCAGCGCGCGCCTTGCATCGTATTCGACCTGATAGCAGCGCACTGGCCGATCTTGACCTACAAATGGCCAACGCATTCCGCTCCAGAGCCGAGATCATAGAGGCTGGGCGGATCACTTGGGATCAGTCCGATCATGATGGACGTATTCGGATTGCGCGCCGCATGCGCCGCTTGGGATTGTGGATGGTGGCAATCTCGATCGGCGCGGCATTCGTCATTTCGATCTGGGTGCGCGCCGCAGCCGACGCCGATGCCGGACAACCGCTCACCAAAGTGACTGTGCCTCTCCGCAAGCCTATCGAGATCGGGAACGCTAGTCATTGGGTTCGTATCATTGGTGCGAGGCCGAACTTCGACGCCATGCTGACAAGGAATTATACCATCAGGGGTAACTCCTACCGCGACTACTACACCGCCCTTCTGCCACCAAGATGGCACCCCGGCGACCGCGTCTATCTCCTTGAACACGATGTCACGATACCCGGCTACCATGACCCGGACGACACCCCCGATCCGTCGGGGCCGATAGAGGGCGATCTGTCTTTCGGTGGCCCACGTGCCGATGTCGCGTATACTTACCGTCGGCATGGCTTCGGGGTCGGCCCCTGGACGGCCGTACTGCGTCGTAACCTCGTTCTGCACGATAAAATTCCTGGTGAGGCCGGTGGTCTAGGCTACCTATTCTGGCTTGAGGGCGGCTTTTTCGCACTTGCAGGCTTGAGTATCGCCTACAGAGGACACCGGCGCCTGCAAAGGGTGTTGGCTGAACAGAAATAAGGCTACCTTCAACAAGTGGCCGAACTCCACCAGTGGATGAACAGAGCGGCGGTTCTCGCCTGCTGCAGTGGTTCCGGGCGGGGCAAACGTCCATTTGCCCGATGACCACGGTCAGCGATAGTTGGATGGCTCCATTTCAAGGAGCCACCCATGTTCAACCCACAGGATGACGCCGTGGAAGATCATGACCAAAGCGGTCAGGATCATCTTCCCACCCCGCAGGCAGCGCATCTTCTCCTCGAGGACGCCTTCCGCCCCTCACCCGGACCCGACCGTGTTCGGCCACCTGATCGTCAAGAGCATCACCGTGAAGATGGTCGACGACCTGTGGGACAAGCACGCCGAACGTCCGGTCGAATGGAACCGGCTCCGCTCCCGCATGGCGACCGTGTGGGACGTCTACAGGAAGAAGTATCCGGTCTTCGTCGACGTGAACCCGTGGGCGGACTCCGA
>NZ_AFPR01000480.1:0-2046 GCF_000219295.1 Acidiphilium sp. PM | reverse complement strand
CGGCACGCCGGCGGCGAGCACGTCGCGCGGCCAGGAGAAAGCGATCAGGAACGGCGCGAACACGCCGAACGTCGTCTGCTGCACGCGGTTGAGGAAGAACATGTGCTGTGCCGCGTATTCGAACCGCGTCTGCCCGACGAAGTAGATCGCCGCCACCCCGGCATAGAAGGCGAGGATGCGCCAGCGCGCCGGCCGCGTTTCGCACCGGGCGAGGCCGCGGCCATACCAGAAGGCGGCGAGCAGCGTTCCGGCGAAGATCGGGGCGTTGAAGATGTAGGGCGCGAGATAGGGCAGGCCGGCGGGCACCATCCGCTCCGCGAGATCGAGGGCGGCGCCGAGCACGGCGATGGCGATCAGCCCGCGCGCGTCGGTGCGGTCGAATTCATGCCGGGTCGTGTTCATGCGCCGGGTATGGTCTCAGATCGGCACCCCGGCAAGCACCTTGCTGGTGCGGATGGTCTGCAGGGTCTGCACGCGGGTGACGTTGGGGGCGGCGGTCAGCCGTTCGGTGAGCTGGTTCTCGTGCGCGGCGTCGCGCGCGACCATGCGCAGCAGAAAGTCGCCGCCGCCGCGGATCATGTGGCACTCGCGCACTTCCTCCCAGCCGCCGACCAGCGCCTCGAACGCGTCGAGCACGGCCTGGCGCTGGCTGTCGAGCCCGACGATGGCGAAGAGCTGGATCTGCCAGCCGAGTTTCAGCGCGTCCGTCTCGGCGTGATAGCCGCGGATCAGCCCGGCCTCCTCCAGCCGGCGCACCCGGCGCAGGCAGGGCGGCGGCGAGATGCCGGCGCGGCTCGCCAGCTCCACGTTGGTCATCCGCCCGTCGGTCTGCAGCTCGGCGATGATGCGGCGGTCGATGTCGTCGAGGGGAGGGGCCTCGGCGGCGGAACGCGGCAGGGGCTGGCTGGCCGGGGCATGCGGCATGGATTTCACCGGTGGAAAGAGTTGATCGCGTGACAGAGATAAACGGGTAATATAATTGCATTGCTTCGGAGTGTGAATGCGGTGCGACGAAAGGTGGAATTCCCGCCATCGCGCCCTTAACTCCGCATCAGAGGTGCATGAAATGGCGGATCAGGCTACGATCGAGACGAAACTGCTGATCATCGGCGCGGGGCCGGCCGGCTACACGGCGGGGATCTACGCCGCGCGGGCGAACCTCGCCCCGGTGATCGTGGCCGGGCTGCAGCCGGGCGGGCAGCTCACCATCACCACCGATGTCGAGAACTATCCCGGCTTCGCCGACGTCATCCAGGGCCCCTGGCTGATGGAGCAGATGCGCGCCCAGGCCGAGCATGTCGGCACCCGGATCGAATACGACATCATCACCGAGATCGATCTCTCCGCCCGCCCGTTCACCGCGCGCGGCGATTCCGGCACGCTCTACCGCGCCGACGCGGTCGTGATCGCGACCGGCGCGCAGGCCCGCTGGCTCGGCCTGCCGTCCGAGCGGCAATACCAGGGCGCCGGCGTCTCGGCCTGCGCGACGTGCGACGGGTTCTTCTATCGCGGCCGCGAGGTCGCCGTGGTCGGCGGCGGCAACACCGCGGTCGAGGAGGCGCTCTACCTCACCAACCACGCCATCAAGGTCACGCTGATCCACCGCCGCGACGCGCTGCGCGCCGAAAAGATCCTGCAGGACCGGCTGTTCGCCCATCCGAAGATCGAGGTGATCTGGGACCATACGGTGGAGGAGATCATCGGCGCGGGCACGCCGGCCGTCGTCACCGGGGCGCGGCTGCGCGACGTGAAGACCGGCGCGGAGCGCACGATCGCGGTGGAGGGCGTGTTCGTCGCCATCGGCCACGATCCGGCGACGGCGCTGTTCCGCGGCAAGCTCGACATGGACGAGGAAGGCTATATCCGCACCGTGCCGGGCACGGCGCAGACCTCGGTGCCCGGCGTCTTCGCCGCCGGCGACGTGCAGGACCGCGTCTACCGCCAGGCGGTCACCGCCGCCGGCACCGGCTGCATGGCCGCGCTGGAGGCGGAGAAATTTCTTGCGCACCACGCGCAAATCGAACAACAGGCTGCATGAGACGATAT
>NZ_AFPR01000481.1:0-1620 GCF_000219295.1 Acidiphilium sp. PM | reverse complement strand
CCGGAATTATGCATGAAGGTTGGCGAGCATAGCGTAGTCCATTGATTCGATGTAAGAATTTGTTGTCGAGACAAATCTTCACCACGACGGAACGCCATGCTCGCCTCGGTTGCAAATACCCCAATTCTCCCTGGTCTGTCACCTGTCGCCGGCAAATCGATCGAGGCCCGCTTCGACGGCGAGATGCTGTCCTCTGACGGCGGTCTGCTGGCATTGCGCGAGGTCGAGAAGCGGCTGGGGATTGCCGCGCAGTTGGCAGCCTGCATCGATGATCCGCGCACGCCGGAGCGCGTCCAGCATGGGCTCGACGAGATCATTCGGTTTCGCATGTTGATGATCGCGGCCGGTTACGAGGATGGCAACGACGCCGACCGGTTGCGCAACGACCCGATGTTCAAACTCGCGATGGAGCGTCTGCCCGAGGCGGGCGATCTGTGCTCGCAAGCGACGATTTCACGCACCGAGAATTTGCCCGGTCCTCGCGCGCTGCTGCGCATGGGCCTGGCGATGGTCGAGCATTATTGTGCGAGTTTCCGCACCATACCCAACCGGGTCGTGCTCGATATCGACGATACCTTCGATGCCGCTCACGGCGCGCAGCAACTCTGCTTGTTCAACGCACACCACGATGAGTACGGTTTCCAGCCGATTGTGGTATTCGACGGCGACGGCCGGATGCTCGCCGCGGTGCTGCGTCCGGCGTGCCGGCCAAAAGGTAGCCAGATCGTCAAATGGTTGCGCCGGCTGATCGACGCCATCCGCAGCCACTGGCCCCGCACCGCGATCATGCTGCGCGGTGATTCGCACTACTGCACGCCGGAGGTGCTGCGGTTCTGTCGGGCGCGTCGCCTCGATTACATCTTCGGCGTCGCACCGACCACGACGCTGCGCAAGCACGTCATCGCGCTGGAGGCCAGCACCACGGCGCGCGCGCAACAAGCTCCGGGAGAGAAAATCCGGCGGTTCAAAGAGTTCAATGATGGCGCAGCAAGCTGGGACCGCGTCGAGCGGATCATCGCCCGCGTCGAGGCCGGGCCGATGGGGGTCGATACCCGCTTCATCGTTACCAGCCTGAAGGCAGGTTCCCCGCGCACCCTGTATCAAGAGATCTACTGCGCGCGTGGCCAGGCCGAGAACCATATCAAGGCGTGGAAGACCCATCTTGCCGCCGACCGGACCTCGTGCTCGCGGGCCAGCGCCAACCAGATGCGCCTGTTTCTGCATATCGGCGCCTACTGGCTGATGTGGAGTTTGCGCTCCCTGATGCCGCGCCGGTCGCGCTGGCGTGGTATCCAGTTCGATACCCTGCGCCTGCGCCTGATCAAACTCGCCGTCCGCCTCGAAACCCTGAAACGCTCGATCCGTCTGCATCTGCCGCGCTCAATGCCAGACCAGGCGATCCTCGGCTATGCCCTGGCCAGACTGCCCAGGCTGGTCATCTGATCACAGGGGCGTTTGCCCCGTCCGGTCCCGATCTCTGCCACATCCAACGCCAACACATCATAGAGCCCACCAAAACCAGCCAACTTCGGCCGGTAAGCCATCACGCCCGCACGACGTCAGGTTGAACAGACCGCCTGAGAAAAATCAGAGGAAATACGCACGTGAATAATCCCGGCT
>NZ_AFPR01000482.1:0-8056 GCF_000219295.1 Acidiphilium sp. PM | reverse complement strand
TAGCGTGATACCGTGCTTGCGTGCCATCCGCGCCAGTGTCTCGATGCCGCTGTGCAGGAGCTTGCTGTCGGTCGGATGCGTCACGGCCTTTGGCTGGACCGTGGTATCGATGGTGACCCGCTTGTAGTGCTTCTCCGCCACGGCCCCACCCCGCTCGGCGGCCGCCAGCGTCTCGGCGAGCAGGGCCTCCATCCGCTCGGGCCCGATCCGTTTGCGCCAGCGCGTCATCGAGGATCGGTCAAGCGGCAGCGTGTGCTGGAAATGCGTCTCGCCGCAGAATGCCTGGACATACGGACTGTCGAGATAGCGCGCGCAGATCGCTTCGTCGGACAGCCCATCCATGTGCTTGAGAAGATGCAGCGCCACCATCAGGCGGGTCGGCAGTGCCGGACGTCCCGCCGCCTCGGCGTAGAGTGAGCCGAAGCGTTCCTCGAAAACCCGCCAGTCGATCAGCCGGGCCAGCCGCACCAGGGGATGCCGCTGGTCGATGATGTTCTCCAGCCGCGAGCGGAACAGTTCGAGATCATCCTGCGAGGCATTCAGCTTCGGCGGCATTCTTTCCTCCACGCCAAACGCATGATGTTCGACATCAAAGGGAGAGAATCACGATCGCGACCACCGCGCAACGCTCCAACGGTTTTGCAAGGTTTTCCCCTCAGCTCGCCCAGACCCTGCAAATCCCAATATTGCCAGCCACCAAAACATCGCCCCCAGATCAGCAAAGTTCGATTTTTCACGGGTGACTAGGTGCCTGAAGCTATATTCGCAGCGGGGCCTTGGAGCGAGAACTCCAGATATGAATAATTCGAGTTTCCTGGAGAACTCATCGTGGTTCCAAGGAACGCAGCCTCGCCACCCATACCGCTGAAATTTGAGATGTTGGCGGTATTCGTAAAGAAGTCGGCGTACGTATTCGACTGTCCCTGATTATTGGTGTTGTCGAAATTCAACTGCCCTGAGTATGTGAAGGAAGCCAGTGCATCTACGGCCGATGGCGCAGGCTGGCTTGCAGCGTTTATGAAGTTGGTGCCGCCAATCTTACCGGTCGTTGTGGTCCAGGCCGTTACTAGCCAGGTCGGATTATAAATATCCGCCCGCGCTATTCCCGTGAGGCCGAGGAGCACCACGGCTCCATGTAACAGATATTTGCGGACGCTAGACATGTTCAATCTCCAAACGTTTGAGAAATCATGCCATGTATGACCACGGACACTTCATACATTGAAGTGCGTTCAATGATTACGCAAAAATTGTGCCGTATTTGCAATATTAATAAAATCAAACAGATATCGCGTCTCATTTTATGAGACGTAAGGAATTCCGACAAAATATTATTTCATTTTATACTATGGGTTGAAATCGATTCAATACTATACTACAGGTTGATTACATTGCGTCGCTGCTATTCGTTCATTCGATATCAAAATCTTCAGAAAATTCTCGATACAAGCATCATTCTTAAGTAGTATTCGCCCAGTTTACTCTGTCAGACCATCGCTCCAGCACGAATATTTGCTCGCTCGCAAAAACGTAGCAGGCCATTTCGGAATGGAGTCGGAGCGTCTTTGATTGAAAGTTGAATGGTTGGGCCATACGTGATTCCTGGCAGGTGTTCGAAGCCTTGCCTGAGACACTGTGTGGACGCCAACCACCCGTGCGCAGCATAGCCGCAACGGGCTACGCTATGGAAGTAACGTGACCGACTAGGAGTGGCTGCTCCTGTCGCCTTTCCTGCCCGCCCCGAGCTCATGCGGCCGGCATCGGAAGTGGAAGATGCGCGAAATTGTCAATGCGATCTTCTACGTACTGCGTGGCGGGATTGCATGGAGCCTGCTGCCGAAGGATTTTACGCGTTGGCCCACGACCTATCGCTGGTTTGCTGGTTCCGCAACGACGGCACCTGGGAGCGGATAAACCATCACCTTGATGCTCGACCGCGAGAGGACGGGTCGGGGCGCGAGCCACACGGCGGCTGTGATAGATAGTCAGAGCGTCAAGACGACCGAGAGCGGCGGCATCCGGGATACGACGCAGGCAAGAAGATCAAGGCTGCAAGCGTCACGCCACGGTCGATGTCGACGGTCGGGCGATCAAGCTCCAGGCCCATTCGGCGGCCATCCAGGGCCGTGATGGAGTGGGGTTCCTGCTGGGGTCTGGTCCACTTTTGGTGGAGTGGGTGTTTGACACATCGCCCGCAGTATGTTGTGGCAAATAATGTTGTGTGCAGGATATGCGCATGATATATGCGCATATCCTGCACACTTACTTCTGGAGGAGCAGCGGATGTCTATGCCACAACCCAGCGACCGCACTGTGGCTTCTTCGCGGCGCGCAACCAATGTCACACTGCCCGCAGCATTGCTGCAGGACGCCCGGAGCCTTGGCATCAATCTGTCGCAAGCTTGCGAACAGGGCGTGGCAACGGCCGTTGCCGCGGCCCGGAGACAACGCTGGCTCGATGAAAACCGTGCAGCATTTCAGGCGTGGAATGAGCATGTCGAGTCGCACGGCTTGCCCTTGGCGGCATACCGGCAGTTTTGATGGCACGGTTCGATGTGCACCCTATGCCCGGAGGCAGACCGGGTTACGTACTCGACGTTCAGGCCGATCTGCTCTCGGAATTGGCGACGCGGGTCGTTGTCCCGCTCCTGCCGGCAGAGATGGCGCCAAAACCCTTCAGCGACCTCAATCCAGTGTTCGAGGTTGACGGCACGCGTCTCGTCATGATGACGCAGGCAATCGCCAGCATCCCACGGCGCGAGCTGAGTCAGCATATTTGCTCGTTGGCTGCGGAGCGCGACAGCATTACCCGCGCCCTCGATGTCCTTCTCATCGGGTTCTAACCCGATTTTGTTCGTGCGCTCCGATAGCATGTAACACGAGTTGATGGAGGTTCCGCCAAGATAGTTGCTTATAGGCCGGGTAGCTGACGAGCGGCTTTTTTCCAAGGTAATTGGTCGGGCCGAAGCCTCGTGGCGAAAGCTCTTTGCGCGGTTGAACGGTCCAGTTCCAGGGCATCTAAAACGGGATCACGCACTTGCCCGTAGATCTTTTCGCGCACGATCAAGAGCGCACCTTCATCATATCGATCCAATGGCGACACGCGAGCCGGGCGCATGCTGGAACCGACTTCCGAACGGTTTGCGGCCGGCCAGTTCAACACCCGATCACATTACACTATGCGGAATAAGATGCGGAGCAAGCGCCACGGCGCCGATGGATGCGGCGGCAGACCGATCACGGCACCTTGTATCCAGAGCGGCCAAGCAGAGGTGCGATCGTTTCAACGAGCCAGTCGACAAAGACCCGCACGCGCGGCGAAAGCTGGCGATGATTCGGATAGATGACGGAAATCGGAGTGGGACTGGGCTGGAAGTCCTGGAGAATCTCCACGAGTGCTCCGGTGTTTAGATCATCCTTGAACCGCAAGCGCGGCGCCTGCACCAGCCCCATCCCGAGGCGCGCCGCAGCAGCACTCGTGTCCGCTCCATTAACCATGACGCGAGCCGGCAACGTCCTCTCGACCTTCACGCCATCGACCATGAATTCCAGCGGCAAGGGCTGGCCCGTGCGCGAGGAGACGAATCCGACCATGAAATGCCCGTCCAGCTGATCCGGCGTTGCTGGCACGCCATGTTCGCTGAGATAGGCGGGGCTGGCACAGATGATCTCCTCCAACACGCCGAGATGCCGGACGATCATATCGCTATCAGGAAGAGTGCCCGCTCGCACGACACAATCAACCCCTTCGCGTACCAAATCGACAAAGCGCTCGCCCTCACCGATATGCACCGTCACGGCTGGATGCAGAGCTAGAAAGGTCGGTAGTGCCGGCAACACGATGCGCGCCAGCGTGCCGACCATGTCGACGCGCAGCAGCCCTGCCACGGCACCGCTGGCCCCCCGGTCCGCATCCTCGAGATCGGCAAGGATACCAATGCAGCGTCGGTAGTAGGCTTCACCCTCGACGGTCGGCTGCACATGCCGTGTCGAGCGTTGCAGCAACCTGGTTCCCAACCTCTTCTCCAGCGCGTTGATCGTGGCGGTGGCTGCCGGTCGGGAGATGGAGCAATCCGCCGCCGCAGCGGTAAAACTGCCACGATCGACGATACGGACGAATAGCTCGAGGGCGGCGAGGCGATCCATGGTCATTATTCTGTCCTGCAAAACAAAGTCGTCTGCAACAGCGGCCTTATTCCGTCGGGCGGGCGGGCTAAATCCGTAGAACCGGAACAGGAGACCCTCATGCCCGCACAATCTCATATCGCAATCGTCACCGGCGGCAGTCGGGGCATTGGCCGTTCGACCGTTGAGGCGCTCGCCCGGCGCGGCGTCAGGTCGATCTTCACCTATCATCGCAGACGGGCAGAAGCAGATGAGGTGGTCGCCGCAACCGAGCGGGCAGGCGCGCGTGCCGCAACCTTGCAACTCGATACGGGGAATACCGCGACCTTTCCGGCCTTTGTCGCCGAACTGCGCAGGATTCTGGCCGAGTGGGGGGTGGAGCAGTTCGACTATCTCATCAATAATGCCGGAACGTCCCACCACGCACCGATCAGCGATATCACCGAGGCGGATTTCGATGCGCTGTTTCGGGTGCACGTGAAGGGCGCTTTCTTTCTTACACAGGCCGTGCTGCCGCTGATCGTCGATGGCGGCCGGATCGTGAACGTCTCGTCGGCGCTGACCCGCGTGGCCTATCCAGGCAGTACTGCCTATGCGTCGATGAAAGGTGCTGTTGAGGTGATGACGAGATACATGGCGAGGGAACTTGGCGCCCGGCGCATTACCGCCAATGTCGTCGCTCCCGGCGCGGTGCAGACCGATTTCAGCGGCGGCATCGTGCGAGACAATCCCGAGGTAAACAAGCGCATTTCAGACCTGACAGCGCTTGGACGGGCGGGTTTGCCCGATGATATCGGTCCGATGATCGCTGCCCTCCTGTCGGAGGACAATCGATGGATCAATGCGCAACGCATTGAAGCCTCCGGTGGGATGGTGATCTGAGGTCGGGGCTCTCCGACCGATACCACGACGGGGTATGGCGCAGGGAAGCGCGCCACGCTCTTTCACGCGAATCACAAGCCATGATTGGCACGTTTCCCGGATGCGTCATCTTCACGCGCATCAAGGGTGAGACAATAATGGAGTTCCTGATGCGCAAGATAGGTCTTATCGGAGGTCTCGCGCTCCGGGCGGGTATTTTCTATTACGAGCAGATCCAAAAAAGGTTCGCCGCGAGCCAAGCTCCACTGCAACTCGTCCTCAGCCACGCAGACGTCTTGCGGGTGTTATCTTATGTAGCCGCAGAGGACAGGATTGCTCTTGGCGCCTATCTCGGGGGCCTGGCCAATGAACTCGCCGATGCCGGGTGCGAAATCGTCGCCATTTCCGCCGTCGCGCCTCATATCGCCATATCGGACATAACACGTGTGGCCCGTGTTCCCCTGATCAGCATATTGGATGCCGTTCCCGCCGGACTTGCTGCCGCCGGGACAGATCGCGTTGCTGTGTTCGGCAACCGTGCTGTCATGCAGACGCGCGTCTTCGGAGCCGTTGCGAAACAACGGGATATCTCGCTGGACAGGGATGTTCTCGATTGGGTGCACAATACGTATGCCGAGATCGCCATTCACGGGAAACGGGCAACGCAGCCTGAAATGACGGAATTCAGCAGACTGGCCAATCGGCTTTTGCAAAGGAAGAATGCGCAGGCAATTCTTCTAGCGGGAACCGATCTGTCGTCGTTTTATGCGGAACATCAGCCGGATTTCCCACATATCGATCTGGCTCAGCTTCACATCGACCAAATCGTTCGTCATGCTCTGGCCTGAGAGTGCGCCGCTTTTTCCTGTATTTCCTCTCTCAGGGTGCTGGCCACCTCTTATCCGAGGAGATTTATTCATCTGCACGCCCATATCCATGGCGATCATATCGGCTGAAACACGATGCTAGCAGGTTATCGCCGGGTGCCGACCTTTCCCAATGCCCGGCACATCTTCCCAGCAAGGGAATACTTGAAACACAACCTGCGATGAGAGACCGAATTGAGAAACAGGGTGGCGTTGCAATGATCGGCACAGGTGACATTCAGGCTGCGGAGAGATTGATTCGGCCGCACATACGACGCACGCCGGTTCTGGCCTGCAATGGGGTTGATTTCGGTCTAGCCTCACAGCCGATCACTCTCAAACTCGAATTGCTGCAGCATGCCGGCTCCTTCAAGGCACGGGGCGCCTTCACAAACCTGCTGACAAGAGAAATCCCGACGGTCGGCGTGGTTGCCGCTTCGGGAGGAAACCACGGTGCCGCCGTGGCTTATGCGGCGATGAGGCTCGGAATCCCTGCGCGCATCTTCGTGCCGGCGATCTCGTCTCCGGCCAAGATCCAACGCATCCGCGATTTCGGCGCCGAACTTGTCGTCGGCGGCGAAGGTTATTCCGATGCGCTGGCCGCGAGCGAGGCATGGATCGCAAATAGCGGTGCCCTTGCCATCCATGCCTTCGATCAACGCGAAACGTTGGTCGGACAGGGTACGATTGCGCTTGAAATGGAGGAGCAAGTGGCTGGGCTCAATACCCTGCTGGTCGCTGTCGGCGGTGGTGGGCTGATCGGAGGGATCGCCAGTTGGTATCACGGGCGCATCAAGGTCGTGGGCGTCGAGCCCGAATCATCGCCAACCCTGACGAGGGCGCTCGCCGCCGGCCGACCGGTTGATACCGAAACCGGCGGAATTGCGGCAGATTCGCTGGCACCGAGGCGGGTCGGCGATCTGGTCTTCCCTATTGCCCGTGATCATGTCGCCGACGTCGTTCTGGTCGGGGATGACGCAATCGCCGATGCCCAGCGTCGCTTGTGGAAAGTGGCGCGCGTGGCCGCTGAGCCAGGCGGCGCTACGGCTCTCGCCGCTTTGCTCTCCGGGCGCTACCGACCTGCACCAGATGAGAATGTCGGTGTCATCATTAGCGGGGGCAACACCACCGCGGTATCCTTTTGAGGAGCGTCCATCATCGTCGCACTCCCTTCCCTGAAACCTGCTCGCATGGCAGGTCGCCGGGCGCGACGCATCCTGTGGGCATTGCTCACCCATTCACGCTGAATCTTCACGGTCGGATTCAGGATCGGCCTCCGGCCGGCCTGTCTTACGGATCCGATCGAGGCTGATCCTGGTCTCGCGGATCGCGGCGTCGGCTGCCGCCATGACCTCCTCCAGATCGCTGAAGTCGAACGCGAACCGGGGCAGAACGCCACCGGATGGCGCTGGCGGAAGGTCGCGGGGAAGGGGGCGGCGCAGTCCGAAAAAACACTCCGTCCACCTCACACGTCATCCCGATATCCTTCCGTATACCTGCACACCTGGCGGTGCGTAATTGATCCTGGACAGCCAATGTATATCTAGACGTTAGGTGCCTAAACATCTGCTTTGGCTTGTACGCTATCCGTAACGTTCCAATCCGCTATCGGCCCTCATGCCAACTGCGTCTCAGCGATCAACTCAGCCATCAATTTTTCCGCCGGAAGGGCGCGGGAACGTGGCGCATTGACCAGGAGGTGTATGCGGCCAGTTGGGATAACGGCGAAGGCGCCCACCTCGGCGGAGGGCGCTGGAACAGCAGAGGCGTGCGCGCAGTCTATTATTCGCTAGATCCGGCGACGGCGATTCTCGAGGTCGCCGTGCACAAGGGATTTGGCATACTCGACACATCCCCCACACGCTCACGGCAATAACCGTGGACGACCCGGCGCAGGTTTACGTTGTGGACCGCCGCATGGTTCCAAACCCCAACTGACTTCGTCCGGGTATACCGGCGGCTGGCCAGCAGAAATTCGGGGACGAACTGTTGAGGCAACATCGGTGTTTTCTGATCCCGAGCACCGTGTCGACGTATAGCTGGAATCTGATCTTCCTCGGAGAAGCAGACTAGTCCGGCTATACGATCAGGCATCAAGAGCGCTTTGCGCTCGACCCGCGCCTCCACCGCCAGCCAGCCCCTGATTCCCGGGCCTGCGCAGGGCGCTGAGTCCAGCGTCGGGACAGCGGAGCCTATCACCGCTT
>NZ_AFPR01000483.1:0-27663 GCF_000219295.1 Acidiphilium sp. PM | reverse complement strand
TGACATCGGGTTGATACTCCGCGACACTTACCCGGAATTAGCGCTACCTTCTGGCGTAATTGGTGTTAGTGAGGCACTTGATATTGGTGCCCTTGGTGCCAGGGTTCTGCTGGGGGATTTCGCCCAACACCGGGTCATCGTCAATTCTGAGGCTGCCCGTCGGCTTTTGTCACGCGAACTAAGTAGCGCGTCGATCCGCACAGTTTTTCATCCGATTTTCCAACAACCAGGTCAGCACAACAGTCGGAACTTCAGCAAATCTGGACCGCTGCGAATCGGCTCATTCGGAATACCGGACAGGGAAAAATGCACCGAAACGGTGCTGTCGGCATTCTTGAAACTGCGCTCAAGGCGTCCGGACGCGGAACTCCTCCTTGTTGGGTATGGCGCTCCAGCGTATTTGCGATCCCTCGGATTTGGGCCAGAGCAGGGCGTCTTGGCCAGTGAGCCGGAGGATAATGACGAGCTAGTGGAGTTAATGTCCTCCTGCCACGTCGCGGTTCAGCTCCGTCGCCGGAATTTGGGTGAAAGCTCTGGGGTCATGGCACAACTGATGTTCACCCGAACGCCTGTTGTCGCATTCGATATCGGGGCATTTGGTGATTATCGTGGCGCAGTTAGACTCATTCCACCGGAGAGTACCGATACGCAGATTGCCGACGCTATAATCCAGGAATACGAAGTTGCGCCGTCACGCAATGACACGATGGCCAAGTTAATTGAAGAGCGTTCACCGTTGCGGTTTTGCGAAGCTTTCCGTAGCGCAATCGCCGACCTCTCACGCGTTGCCGTTTAACCTGAAACTGGATGACACAAGACAATGCCGCCTGACATCTCCGTCATCCTCAACGTCCACAATGAGACCGTCTATTTGCAACGAACTCTGCTTTCACTAGCGGAGACAGCCAGCTACTGCCGGGCATCAGGGGCGTCTCTGGAACTGATTCTGGTTCTTGATTCACCTCCTGAGGAAACCTTACGCCTGGCTGAAGCATGTGTCAGCCGGGATTCCATCATGTATCCCTATGATCGGGTTCATCTCGAAGTCGTAAATAATCGCTCACTCGGCCCGTCCCGCAATGATGGGATCGCCCTGGCGAAAGGCGAGTATGTCGCCCTTCACGACGCTGACGATCTCGTATCGTTCAATCTTCTGCATACGTGCCTGGAACAGGCTCGCTTAATGGATCATCCAGGGCTGGTGTTTCCGAACTACTACGCCGAGTTTGGTTTTCAATACACGATTGCCCGATACGATCCGCTATCCTGTGTCACCCCACTGGCAATGCTAGGGTATCACCCGTTCACGTCACGTTCATTCGGACCTCGATGGCTGTTCGATGAGATCCACTTTGACGATTCAAGCCCTTTCAGCGGGTATGCTTATGAAGATTGGCATTTCAACTGCGAAGTTATTGCAGCAGGCTACGATTTAGTCATAGCCCCTGATACCGTGCTGTTTTACCGCAAACGGCGGGGCAGCCTTCTTCTTCAGTCTGAGCGTGACACGGCTGGCCGGATCCGTCCGAGTCGGTTATTCGAACCCGCCCGCTATCGCGAGATATGCCAGTTCGATTATGATATGATAAGCCGCAGGAAAGAACGAAATCGGATCCAGCATGTCATTCTCGAACACGATAGCGGCGCTCGTCTAATGGATCTGCCGTTCTTCCAGGAGCTGTTCATTGCGGCCAACCGAATTGACCCAGGCGTCGATCCAATCCGCTTTGCTGCGGCAGGATTTTGGTCAAATATGCACGGTTCTCTCCGTGCTGGTATGGTCTACTACGAAGCTTCCGTGGCGCTCCGTCACGACCAGTACGATGACGTTTTTATTCTGCCTTACCTCGTGAGTGGCGGGGCTGAAAAATATCTCATCATGGTGATGCGTGCTCTTGTTGAGACTGGGTTGGGCCGTCGCATTCTGGTCATTTGTGGTCAGGCCACAGCGAAGCGGGCTTGGCTTGACCGCTTGCCAGACGGAACCGATCTCGTAGACTTGGCATACCTCGACCCCGGTCTTGATGATGAGGGCATCGATAGTGTTACGGTAAAGCTTCTGCAGGCAGTGGCTCCCCAAGCAAGGCTCCACATCAAGCAATCGGAATTCGCCTTCAGATTTTTTCGAAATGCAGCGTCAATCCTGAAGGGCCACAAGGCGTATTTCTACAGATTTACCGATGATCGTAGGATATTTGAGGACCGAATCGTCACCGAGCAGTTCGGCCTTGAGTTCGTCTCGGACTGCGGACAGGCGTTGGCAGGGGTGATTTCAGATCATCAGAGGATACTTGATGAGGATCAGCGCCGCTTCGGATTGTGGCCAGATAAATGGCGCTGTCTACCTGCTCCTTGTGAAGTCTCACCCAAAAGATCCCGCTCCGCATTGTCGGCCAGGCAGGGGCCATTGCGTCTGTTGTGGGCCTCAAGGCTGGACGGCCAGAAGCGGCCAGAGCTGATCGCTGCGATTGCTCGGCAGTGCGCGACACGCGGGATCGACGTCATAATCGATGTTTTCGGGTCAACTATCCTCGGTGGTTTCGAGATCGATGAACTGACCGGCAACCCTGGCGTCCATTATCGGGGCGGATTCACTGACTTTCATGGTTTGCCCATAGAAGACTACGACGCATTTCTTTATACCTCTCTATATGACGGGATGCCCAACGTGATTCTGGAGGCGATGTCGGCAGGACTTCCTCCAATCGCTCCTTCTCTAGACGGTATTCCCGAGGTTGTGCGGGACGGTGAGACCGGTTGCCTTGTTCCTAATCTGGCTGATCCTGATGCTCTGGTGAGCGCGTATTGCGACAGTATCGCGGTCATCTATCGCGACGCTGGATTATGTCGAAGGTTGTCCGAGGCGTGTGTCGTTTTCATAAAAGAGGAGCGTAGCCAGGATTTGTTCCAGGATAGGGTGCGAGAAATTTTCGGAGCAAGCCCGTGACTGAACCGAAGCTAGACTTATCAGCCGATACAGTGGCAATCGGAGCGGTATGCCTCACCGACTCCGATATGGGTGACCGTTATGCCGCCCTTCTCACAGTTCATGAGGAATGCCGCAAACAACTTGAGGCGATATCTTCCCGCTTTGAGGATCTGAAACGCGTCCATCAGGCCCTCGTAGAACAGCGGGAGCAAGATCGGCAGCAGCTATTGCGATACGCGACCGGCCTCGTCTCGGCTGGTCGACCGGGCATCCATACCTCGCGCATCATTCGGCTCACCGGGTCGCCGAAGATTCTTGCGCTTTATCTCCGGATCATGAAGGCACCTGGTCTCGGGCAGGTTCTACGCATTTGCAGGCGTGTCGCCTTGAAATTTCTAGCCAGGCGGTAACAAGGAGCGCCTGGCTAAGAAAATCCTACGCCTTACTGGGGCAATCCAGTTTTATCGTTATCGAGATCATGCACATGTATCGCTGTCCCGATATAAGTCTCTTCCCCTTTATTGGCGCTCAGAGCGTACTGACCTCCGGCAGGGTTGATCGTGATCCCAGGCAATTGGTCGGTTGATGACTGACGACGCTGCACGATCAGGGCATTAGCCCCTAGTGAAGCAGCGCGCTGCTTGAGCGCCTCTATGACTTGAGCTGAATCCAGCGCTGGGCCTGCCTTAAACGTCAGCCTGGCAATGCTTGTATAAGGCTGGTCAGGCGCAGACTCCATCACTTCAACGAAAGGGGCCGGAGCGTATTGGTGAGCTGCGCCTAGATATTGCACCCGAATGGCATTCGGATTGGCAGCGCAGCCCGCCAGGGCCAGTATCGTCACGAGCAGCAACGGAGCCACTTTCATCGGTTCAATTCCCGGATATAGGGATGACAAGATGCGCATTCTGCTCAGTCCGCATTTTTATGATATGCTGAATCCACTCGCGTTGCTCCATCTCGCTGGTTATCTTAGCCTTCACGTCATCGAATGACGGCTTCGGTGTCTGCCTTTCACCGAGAAGCTGGATCAGACTAAACCCTTTGGATAAGGCAACCGGCCCAGCCACTTGGCCAACTTTCATTGTTTTCACCGTCTTCAGAACCGGTGCAGCGAGATGTGTGGCGATTTGCCAGCCTAGTTCGCCCCCAACCTGCGCACTCCCCTTATCCTCGGAAACCTCGGCAGCAACAACGGAAAAGCTCTTACCTTTCCTGATCTGATCCAGAGCGGATTTCGCATCCTTATATGTGGCGACCTGGATGACGCGGAGGCGATATTCCATCGGCATCGGCTTACCGAAAATCTTGTCATACTCCTGCTTGACCTGCGCTGGCTTGATCGGGTGAGCCTTCACATAGTTTTGGGCAGCGAGATTGATGAGGATATGAGTCTTTGCCTGAGCAACCAAATCCTTATAGGCCGCGCTGTCCTGGAGATGTTCCCGATCTGCGGCGTTGATCACTGCCTGGCGATTTATAAGGCCGAATAGAGTTGACTGCCTGATTTTCTTGTTTGTTTTCGCTGCCGGATTGGCCGATATAACCTGCTGAAGCGTGATGGGAACGCCGCCAACTTTAGCAATTGTTTGTGCAAATGCTGGCGCGGTGAACATCATGACACCCAGACCGGCCAGGAGTGTTTTTGACATATCAAAATCCTTTCTGGATGACGAAGAAGGCGTTGATCCGATTCAGCTTGAGGTTGTTCTTTCCTGCCGGGGTAAACCCGCTGGTATGGATTGGGTGGGCAGCCATAGCTTTGATGGAAATCTCATGTGGCAAGGTCAAAGTCAGGCTCACACCAACATCCGAAAGCGTTTGCCAAGGGGCAGAGCCGTGTGCAGGATTTGCATTGGCGGCACCACCGGTCTCGATATATGCACCTAGCTTGGCTGCACTGTCCCAGCGCCGAAACGTAGGCGAATTCAGCTGCAACTTGGCGATATAACCGCTGTCGCCGACGATTGTGCCAGGCTCCCACGCTGACAGATTACCGAATCCACCCAGCACCCACTGCTGCTGAGAAGGCAGGGTATTAGGGGACCATTGAGCGGTACCGCTCAGATCGATAGACATACCGTGCGGAATCGACTGGCTGTATTCCAGCGACATGACCGAGTATCGGAAATGCGGGGTCGGCGCACCACGGATATTGTCATACAAGGTGCCGTAGGGCGCTGAAATACCGAGATTGAAATTGAAGCTCCCTTGTAGCGATGCCGACTCGCCGAGCACAGACATGGCATGCGATGCAGAGATGCCACCGGTCAGATAGTCATAATGCTGGTCCAGCAGGGTATAAAACCCGTTGAAGACGGTCTCGGTGTAACGGACGTGACTGAACGACTCGTTCAGTGTGACCCTATTTGATTTCCCGGCATAGAGAAGCTGGGAGCCGGTGAACTGATATGTAAAAATATTCCCATCTGGGTTGAGCGGATAGGTAGATTTACCCAGACGAAAATGAGTCCAGTTCGCGTTGAACCCATATATCCCGTATGGTCTGACAACAGATATACCAACACCATTTGTGTAGTAGTTGCTACCGAGGCTGACCCTTCGCAAACCAGGAATACCCTGGGTGAAATTTGCGTCTATCGCAACGCCGTGACCGAGATCGGCGGTGACCTGGCCGCCTGCGATATAGCCGCTAGCGTATCGACTCCCATAATTCCCAAAATTGACCAGCGCCGAAACCGGGCTGTAATTTGCTATTTCAGTTTGATTGACAGTCAGGACCGAACCACCGGGATTGGGGGCGGGCGACAAGTTGATCGTAACATTATGGCCCGATCGCGCGGCAAAGGTGCTGGCCATGACCTGATCACGAATCAAATCGCTCTGCTGCAGATCGGGTCGGTTCAGTGCATTCGGAAAAAAGGGACGAAGCGGATCGGCGATCTTCTGCTCGGTCACCATACCTTCAATGACGGCAATTTCGACATGCTTCTTCCCGCTCACCTGGGCGGTCACGGCAACAAGCATAAACCCATGCTTATGGTATTCTTTCAGCAACGCCTGGATCGCGGCATGCGGGCTGGTTGCCTTGGCTATTGTTGACTCAATCAACTTTGGTGGCAGCAGGGTGTTGCCGGTGACAACATAATCATACTTGTGGCTTGCGACCTTGACAGGTGTGCGACCGAAACGTGGTGCTGCGATTTCCTGGATAGTCGGCGGGTTGGCGGGAGGAGTGAAGACCGTCATGAACTCTGATTACAAACCCATCGGTTGTGTGAGAATATCCGGTTCAGCAGCGGACGAAATATCCCGGATGCAGGGTTGCACCAACGATCTGCCTGACCCAAAGAGCGGATGTCGACGATGCGTATCTATCAGCCGTGCCAGTAGCTGGCAATCTCCCCAAGTGGGCCGACACAGTGTTGGTCGCCTAAATTTTGGTAAGAGATACAAATAGAAACGGGTAGCAGAGAGAACTCCGCTACCCGCTCAAAGCTAGCTAGGCTTGTAGAATTATGGCTGGTAGTTAGCCGCAGGAAGCTGCTGAACGCCCAGCTCGGTCACGGTCGGAGTGACCGTATCCTTATATCCAGCAAAGAAGCTTGTTGCCTGAGTCAGCGAGAACGCCGATGCAAGCTTCGCGCTAGCAAAGTTTACCCAGCTGTTGTTGCTGGTCGTGATAGTGCTACCCACCGCCATGTTGAGGTTGTTGGTCTCAAGGAAAATACCCGTCCCGCCAGTGGAAAACGCCGGAAGGATATTGCTGAGATCACCGTCAACGTTGATCGCCCCCGTAGTACTCAGCTGAGTCGGGTTCGACATGCTCGACACAGTATTCAGGTAGAGCAGGCCGGGCCAGTAGAAAGCCGTGCCAGTGTCAACGTTCCCAGTCGCCTGAAGAACCAGATGATTGTTGACGTAGGAGGACGCTGGGGAAATCGGAGTACCAGGCGTCGTACCAACCGCTGGGGTCGGCAGTGTAGCTGTAGCGACGGAGCTTGTAACCGCAACATTACCATTGACCAGAATGTTAACATTCTGGGCTGTGGTCGTGCTGTTGGTCGGGCCGGTGAGGTCAAGGTTTACCGTTCCAGCACCGCCCGCAGCCGCATTCGCAACGGCAACCGGCACGTAATTATAACGGAAGTCCGACGAGCCAACAGCCGAAGCACCGTAGGGGTTGTTCACGTTGCCGGAGAACGTGAGAGAAATTTTGTCACCATCATTAACGGAGAACCCACCAGTCGAGTTACCGTTGATGTTGTTGGCAGTGACAGTAATAGAACCAGTACCTGCAGTAGCTCCGGCGACTTGGGTGCTGACAACGCCATCGAGGTTCATGTTAGAACCGCTGGACGACGAAGACGCCTCGGTGCCCAACAGATTTACCGATGACGCCTCAATCGTCGCCTTCGGGAAGACGCTCAGATTGTAACCAAGCTTAGCATTGTTGGCGAAAGGATCCGTTGCAGTACCCGTGCCGACAGTGATGTCGACAGTACCACCGTAGAGGCCACCCGAGAGGATACGAACCGCCTGGGCACCCAATGGAACTTGGGAGGATCCGCTCGGTACCGCACCCTCAATGATTGATGTACCAGCGTAAATGTTACTTCCAAAATCCACTACACCCGGAACGGCTGACCCAGTTGCAGGCATGTAGGAAGCATTCAAAGTAAAATCAGCCAAGTGGTTATTGCTGCTCAGAGCAGTCGGAGTGCCGCCCGTACTCGTCGCCTGTGTGACGGACCCACCAAAGTTAATGTTGGCCGCGTCTACAGTGAGACTTGCTCCAGAAGTTTTGAAGGCAATTACACCAGAATTGGTAAAGTTGCCCGTAGCGGGTCCGGTTTGGATAGCGTTACCTGCATCCAGGGTGAGCGCCGTGGAACCCTCTTTGATCACCCCGGTATTGGTGATATCCGCGCCGCTCGTCGCTCCACTAAGGCCAACAGCCGTCAGCGTGCCTCCAGCATCAGTCAGCTGGCCGGAGTTTGTGATGGATGCGGCAGTTAAAGTGTTAACGTAGGCAATGCCGGTATTCGAGAAAGCGCCGCCGATGGTCGTCGACGAACCGTTGCCACCTGTGAAATCGGTTACACCGCTATTGGTTACATTACCCGCCGCATTCAAACTCTTAACTAAAATCGGATAAGTGCTTGAGCCGCCCGAGAAAGTCACAGAAGCCGAACTTCCATCACTAAGCGCAGAAGCTGTAACTGTTGGAGCACTCGCGGAACTACCGCTCACACCGTAGCCAGCCACAATATCGAACGGTATACTGGCGCTGCCAGGATTGCCATTAGACCCAATATTGATCGCACCGTTACTGGCAACCAAAACTGCATCACCAGTTTTAGGCGAGAGCTGTGCACCGGCATCGACGGTCACACCGCCAGTGCCACCGGTCGCCGAATCAACACTAATAGTGCCGCTGGCAACGAACGTAGATCCGCTCTGCGCAAACCCAAGGAGACCCAGACCCGCACTGGTGGAAATTGAGCCAGTCGCTCCGACAACTACACCATTTGCGTTGGCAATAAACAACGTAGCGGTGCCGTCGTTCGTGACCGAACCATAAATCTGAGACGGGTTACCAGTTGAGTCGTTAATCAACAGCGGAAAGTTACCAGCACCCTTGATCGCAACGGTGGCACCCGAACCAACACTGAAGCCCGGATTCTGCGTCACTCCTGACGGCAACGACGTGCCTGTTGTAGCCGGCGCAAGCTTGGTTGTGCCCGCACCGTTGAAGTCAAGGGCAACGCCAGTTCCCGAACTGCCGGAAGGCGCTACCGTTATGGTCGCCTCTGTATTCGAGGTTGCGTTGGTCATAGCGTATGTCGCCGCACCACCGTCTACGTTGAAATTCCCCGGCAGCGATCCGGCAGCCGGAGCAGCCGCCATGGCGACCGAGCCAGCAAGAAGGCTGACCGAGAGTGCGGTCGAGCACAATGCAAACTGACGTAGACGATGCCGCCGCATGGCAGCCGAAGGACTTTTCATCCTTAACTCCTTATAAAGAGTACTTAGAACACACCCAGATGAAACCTCGGTGGAGTTACCCACTCAGCAGATCATCGGATTCCCCTATACCGCCCTTGCCCGCCCTCGCCAACTGCTACCTCGAAAAAAATGACAGCCACTCCACATTTTCGCGCATAAACTTCCATCAGCCTGTGGATAACCTTCCCTCACTTTATGGCCCTCTACAGTTCGCCGGATCTCTTTGATACAGACCCATTATCTATATGCCCTTACAAACCGTCATTTGGTCCCAAAAACATATCATTCCCTACGTGTTCACAAAGTCGTGCGTCCAGGGTCAAGATTTTCGGCCAAAAGCACATATCCGAATTGACGTTATGGCATCATAACTGACTTGACCGAGACAGGCTAAGGCCCTTAATTGAGACCACTAAGAGTGCTGGACACACCTGTTACGATCTGATTTGCCAATGCAGGGATCCTTCAAAAGGGGATCCCTGTTTTGTTTCCTGATCAAAAGGTATCCAGAAAGTTCGCCCATCCCTGCAACGCCTCGCCAACTTCTTTCATATATCTCGCGAGATTGTAGATTCCCGATAATGCCGAGTGGATATCCGCATGATTCAGGGCGGCCTCGGTGACGTATGGTGGGGTTCCTAAATTCCCCATCCACGTTGAAGCCGTCCGCCGCAGGTCATGCCTGGTCCAACCGCTGGTTCCAGTCTCGGCCATGACTTTCTTGCTAAACCAGTCCCATTTCGATGGTAACCCGCCTTTTGGCCCGGCGAACACAAATCCCGTTGTCCGCCCCTTCCGGATCGACCGGAGAAATTCGGCGGTCTGCCGGGGAAGTGGGATGACATGATCGCTCTTTTGTTTCCCCGGCCTGGTGTTCTTTATCCTCTCACCGGGAATCGTCCATGTCGGCTGGACGGCCTCAAGATCGAATTCAGCCCATACCGCTCTAACCGCCTCATTGAGACGTGTTGCCGTATATAATAAGAGCAACATCACGGCGGCATGGGTTGATCGCTCCGCATTTTGCCGGAGATATGGAACGACCACCGCCAATTCCGGTTTTGACAGATATCTTCCCCGTTTCTCCGGCTTCCTGGTCGGCTCGATCATGGCCGCTTCGGTTGAAACGTATTTCCGTTTTGCTCCCCATTTCAGGATTGGACGCAGATATCTGACGGCAGCGGCTGCCGAAGATGGGGATGGCCAGCCATCGGCGACAATCTGTATCTGCTCGCTGGTCAGCCCTTTTGCGGGCTGGTCGGCCAGGGTTTTGAATACGTCGGAAATTCGCCTGTGCCGGTCTATCCATGCCCGCCGCTTGTCCGATCCGGTCTGCTGGCCCCACAACCGCACAAGGTCGATCAGCGTCATTTCCGGTTCCGCATTTTTCTCTGCTTCGGCCTGTTGCCGGGCCGCCCGCTTCTCCGCAACGGGATCCACGCCGTCGTGGCGGACCTTGTGTTTTGTGATGCCAGCCTGTTCCCTGGCTTGCGAGATTCCGATGGTGGGAAACTCACCGAGGCTGAATCGTCTGTTTCGTCCGGTCCGGTCTCGGGTCATGACGGACCAGGCCGCGCCACCGTCACGATTCACCCGAATTCGAAGTCCGGGGATTGTGATGTCGGTCAACTCGATACGTGTTCCAGTGTCACAAGCTTCCTGTATCGCCTTCCGTATCGTGGTGTCGGTCAATCTGATCGATGCCATTTCAAGCCACCTCCTGAAACCAAGACCCCTGAAACCCAGACCCGTTCTGGGTTTCACTGGGGTTTCAGCGATAGTGCGACATCAGGCAACGTCCAGCAACGTCCTGCATCGCTAATCCGGGCTGGAGGAGGGGAGATATCAGGCTAAGGTTTTGATTTTGCTTTGTTTCCTGACAAAAAATCGTTGTAGGAAAACAAAAAGGAATGGTGGGCGCACAAGGACTCGAACCTTGGACCCGCTGATTAAGAGTCAGCTGCTCTACCAACTGAGCTATGCGCCCATTCCGGCGTCGCGATCCGAAGCAGATCGCGTCGACACAGGGCGTCTAGCAAGATCGGTTCGGTCTGTGAAGAGGCGCCGGGCCTACTTGATCAATCAGTAGATATGGCGAATTAGAAATCTGACCGGACACGCCCGCTCCCGCCATGCAGATCACAGGTAGAATCCGATGCCGCATTCAAAAAAGACGATTTTTCGCCGCGCTCCGCTCTGGGCCGCCACACTTCTCATTGCATTGACCAGCGGCGCCGTCGGCATTGAGGCTGCGTTCGGCCAGGAGGCGGGCGGCTACATGCCGACGCCGACGGCGGCGAAGCCAGAGGCGTTTCCGGCGCTGCCCGAACCCGTGACCAAGGGCATGAGCCAGGCGGAGATCGCGCAGGTGCGGCGCGGCGAATATCTCACTGCCGCGGCGGACTGCATGCCCTGCCACACGGCACCGGGAGCAAAGCCTTTCTCCGGCGGACTGTCCTTCGTCACCCCGTTCGGCACGCTCTACTCACCCAACATCACCCCGGCCAAGACGACCGGCATCGGCAAATGGACGCCGCGGCAATTCTACAATGCCCTGCATTACGGCGTCTCGCCCGGCAGTTCGCTGGGCGTGTTTCCGAAATATCTCTATCCGGCGATGCCCTACACATCCTATGCAAAGCTGACGAGGCCGGATGTGATGGCCATCAAGGCCTATCTCGACGCCATACCTGCCGTGCACGCACCGCATGCACCGAACCGGCTCGGCTTCCCGTTCAACATCCGCGCGATGCTGCTCGGCTGGCGCATCATGTTCTTCAGCACCGCGCCGGTCCATTACAAGAAGGACTGGTCGCCCGCGGTGCGCAACGGCGCCTATCTCGCCGAAGCCCTCGGCCATTGCAGCGAGTGTCATTCGCCGCGCAACCTGCTGTTCGCCATCAAGTCGGGCGATACGCTGGCCGGCGCGCAGATCCTCGGCGAGCCCTGGTATGCGCCGAACATATCCTCCTCGAAGACCTATGGCGTCGGCGGGTGGAGCCGGAAGGACCTGGTCGACTACCTGCATGAGGGCGGCAACATGAACCGTGGCTCGGCATTCGGGCCGATGCAGTCGGTTGTGGATTACAGCCTGAGCCAGCTCCCGCGGCAGGATGTCGACGATCTTGCCGCCTATCTGCAGACCGCGACGCCGCCGCGCGAGAACCCGGTGAAGAAGGTGGCGCTTGCCCCGGGCGAGCTCGCGCAGGGCAAGGCGCTCTACGACGACAACTGCGCCGCCTGCCACCAAGCGGACGGCAAGGGCGTGAAGGACGTGTTCCCGAATCTCGCCGGGAATGACGCGGTGACCAACGGCCCGTCGGACAACGTGATCGGCATCGTGCTCGGCGGAATGATCCCCTGGCACGCCAACGGCCCGGCCATGCCCGCCTTCGGTTCGATGCTGAACGACGCCCAGATCGCCGCGATCGCCAACTACGTGCGCACCGCCTGGGGTAACAAGGGCGTGACCGATGCCGATGCCGCCAAGGTGCTGGGCATCCGCGCATCGACCCCGCCGCACGACATCGCGCTGGCCGACGCCGACTATCTCGACCTGCCGCCGATCGCCTCCGCCGCCGCGCGCAGGATGAACTGCCCGCTGCTGACGAAGGACCTCGTCTCGCCCGGCCACGGCACGATGGAGATTATGCAGGGCGTCACGCCGGCAACGCTCGGCAACCGCACCCGCATGCTGGTCGCCGCGATCCGCAAGGCCTATCCGGACATTACCCAGAAGCGCATGGCGGAATTCCTGACGGCGGCCTATTGCCCGGTCGTGGCGCAGGAACGCGGCCTGTCGCTCGGGGAGAAGAAGAAGGCGATCCAGCGCTTCCTCTCCGAGGCGGCGTCGATGGACACGGCCGCCAGGAAGGGGAGCTGAGGCCATTCAGCCGCTGCTTCCCACCGAAACTCTCCGGGGTGCGGCGATCCTGCCGCATCTCGCGGCGCTCGCCCGGCTGCGGATCGAGGTGTTCCGCGCCTGGCCCTATCTCTACGAGGGCAACGAGGCTTACGAGCGCGACTATGTCGCGACCTATGCCGCGAGCGAGCGCGCCGCCATCGTGATCGCGCGGGATGGCGATGCGATCGTCGGCGCCTCCACCTGCCTGCCGCTCACCGACGAGGACGAGGCGATGCAGGCGCCGTTCCGCGCCGCCGGGATCGATCCCGCCTCGGTCTTCTATTTCGGTGAGTCGGTCCTGCTGCCGGCCTATCGCGGCCGCGGCGTCGGCGTGGCCTTTTTCCGCGAACGCGAGGCGCACGCGCGGGCGGTTTCCGACGCCGCGCAGGCCGCCTTCTGCGCGGTGATCCGCGACAACGCCGATCCGCGCCGCCCGACGGATGCCACCACACTCGACGTCTTCTGGCGCAAGCGCGGCTACGCGCCGGTGTCCGGTCTCGTCTGCCGCATGCGCTGGCGCGAGATCGGTGCCGCGCATGAGGTGGAAAACCGCCTCCAGGTGTGGATGAAGCCACTCGGCGGCGCATGATCATGCGGGTTGCTCTCTCCCCCTTCCCGATCCACCGCCCGACCGGGCTGGACGATTTTCTCGATCGGGTGGATCGCCTCGCGGATGAGGCGAAATCCGGCGGCGCCGACCTGCTCATCCTGCCGGAATATGCCTCGATGGCGCTCGCCGGCGCTTTTGTCGCCGCGCCGGACGTCGCCGCCGAACTCGACGCCGTGGTCAGTCGCGCCGATACCCTGGTGGAGGGTTTCCGCGCCATTGCCCGCACCCACCGCCTGCTGCTGCTGCCCGGCTCGGTGCCGATGCGCGGCGCCGATGGCAATATCCGCAACAGGGCGCCGTTGATCGACGGGGACGGCCGTATCGCCTTCCAGGACAAGCGGGTGATGACGCGCTTCGAATCCGAGCGCTGGGGCATCACGCCGGGCGGGCCCCCTTCGGTGTTCGAAACCGATTTCGGCCGGCTTGGCATCGCCATCTGCTACGACTCGGAATTCCCCCTGCTGGTGCGCGCACAGGCGCTCGCCGGGGCGGACACGATCCTGATTCCGGCCTGCACCGACTCCCTGCACGGCTTCAACCGGGTGCGTCTGTCGGCCCGCGCGCGGGCGCTGGAGAACCAGTGCTTCACCGCCGTCGCGCCAACCACCGGAATGGCGCCCTGGTCCGCCGCCGTGGATGAAAATCGCGGCTATGCCTGCGTCTTCGGCCCGGTCGATCGCGGGTTTCCGGAAGACGGGCTGCTGGCCCGCGGCGCGCTGGATGCGGCGGACCTGCTGTTCGCAACGCTCGATCCCGCCCGCCTCGCCGCCACGCGCGACGACCCAGCCGTCCGCAACCGGACCGACTGGCCGGACGATCCGGCGCCGGCCCGAATCGTCCGCCTGACATGACGCTGGTTTATGTCGTTGCCGGTGAAGCAAGCGGCGACGTGCTGGGTGCGCGGCTGATCGCGGCCATGCGCGCGCGGGCCAGCGGCATCGAAGTTGCCGGCATCGGCGGCGCGAGGATGGCCGAACAGGGTGTTGCCTCGCTGTTCCCGATGCAGGAACTGGCGCTCATGGGCCTCGCGGAAGTCCTGCCCAAGCTCTTCCGGCTGCGCCGCCGGCTCGAGCAGACGGAAGCGGACATTGCCGCGAGGCGGCCGGACATCGTCGTGACCATCGACAGTCCGGGCTTCACGCTCCGCCTGCTCCGGCGAATCGCCCCGCTCGGACTCCGCCGCGTGCATTACGTCGCCCCCCAGGTCTGGGCCTGGCGACAGGGGCGGGTAAAGCACTTCCCCGGCCTGTGGGACCGGCTGCTCTGCCTCCTGCCCTTCGAGCCGGATTTCTTTGCACCGCATGGGCTGAACCCGGTCTTTGTCGGCCATCCGGTGCTGGAATCCGGTGCCGATGCCGGCGATCCTGCGCGCTTCCGTGCCCGGTTCGGCCTGGCGGAGTCAGCGCGTTCCCTGATCCTGATGCCTGGCAGCCGCCGCACGGAAACGGCCCGGCTGATGCCGGTTTTCGGCGCAGCGGTGGAACGCCTCCGCCCACGATTTCCGGATCTCGTGCCGGTGCTGGCCGCGGCGCCGGCACTCGCCGGCGAGTTGCAGGCGCAGGCGGCCGCCTGGCCGCGCCCGCCGCTGATCGTCACCAATGTGGCCGAGCGGTATGACGCCTTCGCCGGCGCCGAAGCCGCGCTGACGAAATCCGGCACCTCGACGCTGGAACTGGCTCTGGCCGGCGTGCCGATGGCGGTCACCTACCGGGTCAATCCGATCAGCGCGATGCTGGCCAGGCGGCTGATCAAGGTGCCGCACGTCGCCATGATCAACCTGCTCGCCGGGCAAGAACTGGTGCCGGAACTGTTGCAGGATGCCTGCACGCCGGAGCGCCTCTCCGCCGAAATCGCCTCGCTGCTCGGCGCCCCTGAGCGGGCTGCGGCGCAACGGGCCGGCTTCAGCGCTGCCCTATCCACGCTCGCCATCGCGGGATCGGCGTCTCCCAGCGAAGCCGCGGCAACGGCCGTGCTCGACCTGCTCTGATCGGCGTTCCGGCCTGCACACGCAAAAAGCCGCGGCGCCCGCCTATAGGCGCAAGGAACAAGCGATTCTCCGCGCCCCACAACGCCAAAAGGCCCGAAGCATTGCTCGGGCCGATCAGCAAGCGAAGCGTGTCAACGGCGCGGAGCCAAAGCTCCGCGGTTGATTACTTGATCTTGGCTTCCTTGAAGGTCACGTGCTTGCGCGCGACCGGATCGTATTTCCGGAATTCGAGCTTGCCCGTCTGCGCCTTCGCGTTCTTCTTCGTCACGTAGAAGAAGCCGGTGTCGGCGGTGGAAACCAGTTTGATCTGAACAGTGTTCGTCTTGGCCATGCGTATTCTCCGATCGCGCCGATATGATCGACCTTGCCGGCCTGGTCAACCCCCGGCGCGGGCATGCGGGAGCAGCGGGCGGATCAGGGCGGCGCGATACGCGGCCGGATGATCGATCAGCGCGGCCGCCGCCCGTTCGTAGCCGTTGCCGCCGATCGCGGCCGGGCAGGCCTCTCGCAGGGCCAGCACCTCGGCGAGCGGCATTGGCGCCCTGGCCGCACGGGTTTCGGCCAGCGGCTTCGCCAGCAGGTCGACGCCATGCCGCAGCGCGTTGATCTGCTTCGCGAGCTGGTCGGTGCCAAGGCTGGTGCAGACCTGCGGAAACACGCCAAGACTTTGCAGCGGCCAGCCGCGTGGGGCGATCATCCTGCTCCAGGTGACGAACAGCTCGCCCCCGCCCGGAAGTTCGGTGACGCTCTGCACCAGCCCCTTGCCGAGTGTCGCACTGCCGAGAACGACGCCGCGGTCGTTGTCGGCGATTGCGGCCGAGAACACCTCGGCGGCGCTCGCGGTGCCGCCATCGACCAGCACGACCACCGGCAGGCCGTGCGCGATATCGGCCCCCTCGGCATGCCATACCTTGTTGGCCGCCGGATCGCGGCCGATCGTGTGGATGATCGTGCCTTGCGAGAGCAGCGTGTCGAGGCTGAGCACCGACTGCCGCAGGACACCGCCGCGATTGCCGCGGAGATCGATCACGATTCCCTTCGGGGCGGGCTGCGCCTGCACGAGTTGCGCGAGAACCGCGGCGAACTGCCGCGCCGTGCCGTGGTCGAAGCCGAGAACGCGGATATGGGCGATGCCATCGTCGATCTGCCCGGTGACGCTCTGCGTCGGCACCAGGGCCCGGGCCAGGGTGATCGTCTGCGGCAGGCTGTGCCCGGGCCGGATCGTCAGATCGATCATGCTGCCGATCGGGCCGGCAAGTTCCTGTTGCAGCTGGGCGACCGGTTGCGCGGCGGCATCCCGCCCGTCGATCGCCAGAAGCTGCATGCCCGGCGCGATCCCGGCCCGGTCGGCCGGGCTCGACGGCGTGACGCCGGTGATCGTCACGATGCGGTCGTGCCGCGCCAGGGTCATGCCGATTCCGCCAAGGCCCAGCCGCAGCGCGCGCTCCGTCGCGGCCTCGCGCGGCGCGACATAGCGGGAATAAGGGTCGAAATGATTGAACAGCTCGTCGAAGAAGCTGCGGATCATGCCGCCGGTGCCGGCGCGCTCGATCGTGGGCGAAGCCGCGAAGGCATGCGCGGCGACAGCAGCGCAGGCCACGCCCCATTTCGCCGCGTCGCCGACCGGCGGCGCCAAGGTTGCGAAAATCACCCGATTGGGTCCGAAGAGCAGCAACTTTCCCGATTGTTCCTGCACGGTGAGATCGGAGTCCAGCGCGGTAATGCCGGACAATCCCCATACCGCCATGCGCGGAATGCCGAGCGGCTGCAACGTGCGGGGCGCCATGAAGGCGAGGGCAGCGCCCCAGACGGCGGCGGCGTGAGTCGAGTCGAAGCCACGCTGGCCCGCCTGGGCGCCGCAGATCGGCAGCATCACGCACAGCACTGTGACAATCCGGCGGATCGGCCGCACGAGCGCCGGCCGGCGGGCGCGGTGCGCCCGGGAACGACGAGCGAGCGAACGGGCCATCCGGCGTTTCATCGGCGGCTGCGCTTGTGCCTGGCGGGCGCGCGGCCCGGCTTCCTGCCGCCCTTGCGGGCAGGCAACCGGCGATGTTGTCCACCGCCCTCGCCCGGCGCGCTGCCGCCCTCGATCAGGGTGAACAGCAGCCCGCCGGTCACCGGCTTCGCCTCGCGCAGCCGCACCAGCACCGGATCGGCCAGGCGGAACACCACGCGCGAGCGGGTGCCGGACAGCGTGCCATCGGCCTCGTCGAAATGCCAGAAATCGTCGGGCAGCAGCGCCATCGGCACGAAACCGGACGCGCCGGTCGCATCGAGCGTGACGAACAGGCCGAACCGCGTCACCCCGCTGACCCGCGCGCTGAAATCCTCGCCGATCCGGTCGGCCAGATAGGCGGCAAGATAGCGGTCGGCCGATTGCCGCTCGGCATCGGTGGCGCGGCGCTCGGTCGAGGTGATCGCCGCCGCGATGGTTTCGAATCCGTCGGCGTGTTCGGGGCGCAGCCCGTCTGTGCCGAGCTTCAGTCCGGCGATGAGCGCGCGATGGACCAGAAGATCGGCATACCGGCGGATCGGCGAGGTGAAATGCGCGTAGCTGTTCAGCGCCAGGCCGAAATGGCCGATATTCTCCGGCGCGTATTCCGCCTGGCTCTGGCTGCGCAGCACCGCCTCGTTCACCAGCGGCGCCGCATCGCTACCGGCAACAAGGCGCAGCACATGATCAAGGTCGCGCGGGTGGAGCTGGTCGCCGGGCTTGAGCGAAATCTCGAACGTCGCCAGCAGATTGCGCAGCGAATCGAGCTTTTCCGGCGAGGGCGGGGCGTGCACGCGATACATGCACGGCTGGCGCAGCCGTTCCAGCTCCTCCGCCGCCGCGACATTGGCGAGGATCATGAACTCCTCGATCAGCCGGTGGCTGTCGAGCCGCGGGCGCGGCGCCACGTCCGTCACCCGGCCAGCCTCGTCGAGCGTGATCTTGCGCTCCGGCAGGTCGAGATCGAGCGTGCCGCGGGCCTGCCGCGCCGCCAGCAGCGTGCGATAGGCGGCGTAGAGATGGTCGATCGTCCCGTCCGGCAGATCGGCTTCCCAGCCGGACTCGAAGGCGCCCTGCACCTCCTCGTAGGTGAGGCGGGCGAAGCTGCGCATCAGGCCGCGGCCGAATTTGTGGCTCAGCTTGCGGCCCTCGGCGTCGATGATCATCTCGACGAACAGGCATCCCCTGTCCTCGCCCGGCCGCAGGCTGCACCAGCCGTTGGAGAGCGCCTCGGGCAGCATCGGCACCACGCGGTCGGGGAAATAGACCGAGTTGCCGCGCTTCAGCGCCTCGCGGTCGAGCGCCGAGCCGGGGCGCACGTAATGCGCGACATCGGCGATGGCGACGACGATGCGATGCCCCGGCCCGGCGGGTTCGGCGAAGACGGCGTCATCGAAGTCGCGCGCATCGGCGCCGTCGATCGTCACCAGCGGCACTTCGCGCAGATCGGTCCGCCGGCCGGGGCGGACGCCGCGGGCGCGCTTCGCCTCGTCGATCGCGGTCTCCGGGAAGTCGGCCGGAATCCCCAGTGCCGCGATGGCGATCAGGCTGATCGAGCGCGCATCGCCCATCCGGCCGAGATGCTCGGCGATCCGCGCCGGCTTCGGCCCGTAGCCGAAGGCCGGCAAGGGCATGGCGCGCACCACGTCGCCGCTTTCGGCACCGGCGGTTTCGCCCGGCGGCACCTTCCATTCGGCGCGGCTCTTGCGGTCGACCGGCTCGATCCAGCCGCCTTCTCCCTCGGCGCGGAACACGCCGATGATGCTGGCCGGCTCCTCGTCGAGCCGCCGGACCGTGCGGCCTTCGTAACGGTCGTCGTCGATCCGTCGCAGCCGGGCCAACACCCGCGCGCCGGGCGCGAGCGCAGCGTGGCCGCGCTTTTCGGGCAACATGAAGATGATCGGCGGCTTGCCCGGCCGATCCCAGCCGACCGGCCGGGCAAGCGGGTCGCCGTCACGATCGGTGCCGGTGATCTCGACGACGCAGCGTTCCGGCAGCGCCTCGGCCGCGCGCACCTGCCGCCCGCCGGCGCGGACCAGCATGCCATCGCGTTCGAGATTCCGCAGCATCGCCCGCAGCGCCGGTTTCTGGTCGGGGCCGAGGCCGAAGGCGCGGGCAATGTCGCCCTTGCGCAGCCGGGTTCCGGCTTCGGCGATGAACTCGCGCAGCACAGCCTCGGTCGGCAGTTCGGCGGATCGGCGGACGGGCTTCCGGGTCATGCGCCACCGCGGCGGCGCATCATCACGATCCTCTCGCCCGAAACCCGGAATACCGCCTGGAATCGGTGCACGGCAGCGCCCCACACATCAGAAGTTTTGTCCAATGTTAACCGCATAGACCCTATGTGGCTGGCCGACAACGCTGATGCAGTGTTTCCCGTATGGTGGCGCGGCAAGTTTTCCAACTATGGCCGGAATGCCACAGACGCGCGGTCGAGCGTGGCGTTGAACAGCGCCCCGAACAGCACGGCATAGGCGCTCAGATAGAACCACATCATCAGACCGATGATCGTCGCCAGGGGCCCGTAGGTGCGGCTATAGGCCGCGAATTGGCCAACATAGACCGCAAAGCCATAGGACACGACGAGCCAGACCAGTATCGCGACCAGCGCGCCGGGTACGACCGGGTGCCCCGCATCGCGCCCGAAGGCCGGCCCGAATCGGTAGAGCAGGCCGAGCGCCAGACCCATCGACCCGATCAGCAGGGCGAATCCGGGCAGCACCGTCAGCACCGCCGGCGCCTTGGCAAGGCCCAGGAAGGCAAGCACCAGTGGCATGCCGACCAGCACGGCGATAGCGATGACGGCGCCGAGCATGGCAATCAGCGTCATCGCCAGGGTCACCGCCTGAAACTCGAAGAAGCCGCGCGTTTCCTGCCGCTTGTGGATCACGTTCAGCGCGTAGATCAGCGACTTGATGCCGGAAGCCGAGGAATAGAGCGTGAAGCCCAGCGAGATGACGAGGCCGATGCCGAGCGTCGTCTTGCCGCCGGAAACCAGTTGCTGGATCCGCCCGCCGATCAGTGCGAAGGCGGCCGGCGGCATCAGATGTTTCAGATAGAGAAGCTGCGGTTCGACCGTTACCGGGTTGAATGCGAGGCCGTAGAGCGAAATCAGCGCCGTCATCGCCGGGAACAGGGCCAGGGTGGCGTAAAAGGCGCAACCGGCGGCGACGAGCGACATCTCCCCGCTCATCACTTCGATCGCGGCCGCGCGCAGCGCCATGAACCAGAGGTCGAGGCGCGTCCGCCAGCGCATCAGGCGCCATCCAGAAACCGCCGGATCACCGCGATGGTCGGCCCGTCCATCAGCGCCGGCGCGTGGCCGCATGCCGGCACGGTATGCGTGGCGGCGCCATCCTCCTCCATGCGCGCGAGGGTCGCTTCGGTCAGCAGGTCGCTGGTGGCGCCGCGAAGGGCAAGCACCGGCACGCGGATCGCCGTCCAGATCGCGCCGAGATCGGCATCCATGGGCACCGAGGCGCGGATCGGTTCGGCGATCGCGGGATCGTAATGCAACGCGAGCCCGCCGCCCTCGACGGGCCGTGCCGAGTGAAGCGCGAGAGCGGCCCATTGCGGATCGGTCAGCGGGCCGAACGGCGCATGCACGGTGCGCAGATGGGCTTCGAGCGCCGCAAGATCGGGAAAGGCAGCGGGTGCCTCGCCCATGTAGTCGCGGATCCGGCCGAGCGCCGCGGCGGGAATATGCGGGCCGATATCGTTGAGCACGAGGCGGGTGATCGGCGTGTGCGCCGCGGCGGCGACCATCATGCCGCAGATCCCGCCCAGCGACGTGCCGACCCAGGCAACCGGCTTGTTCAGCCAGGCGAGCAGATGCGCCAGCGCGATGACGTAGGAAGGGGGCTGATAGAGCGCCCCGTCGCGCAGCCATTCCGATCGTCCGCGGCCCGGCAGGTCGGGGCAGATCACATGATAGCGATCGGCCAGGCTGTCCGCGAGAATGTCGAAATCGCGCCCGTTGCGGGTCAGGCCATGCACGCAGAGCACGGCCGGCGCGGCCGGGTTGCCGAATTCCACGAAGGCGAGCCGGTGGAAATCGTTGCCGAGCAGATAGGGAACGAAACCCTGCCGCGCCACGATCCGGCCGTCCTTCAGATGATGCCGTCCCGGCGCAGCGCGGCGCGGGCCGGTTCGTCGAGTCCCAGCATGTTGGTCAGCACCTCGTCGGTATGCTCCCCCAACATGGGAGGTGCGAGGCGATAATCCACCGGCGTTTCCGACAGGCGGACCGGATTGGCGACGAGCTTCACTGGCACGCCATCGCTTCTGGTCATTTCGATCAGGTTGCCGCGCGCGATCACGTGCGGATCGGCGAAGACCTGCTCCAGCGTGTTGATCGGGCCGCAGCCGATCTTCAGCTCTTCCAGCCGTTCCAGCCACCAGGCGGACGGATGCCGCGCCAGAACCGCAGCGAGGGTGTCGGTCACAAATGCGCGATTGGCGACGCGGGCGGCATTCGTGGCGAACCGCTCGTCAGCCAACAGGTGCTCCAGTCCGAACGCGTTGCAGAAACGCGCGAAGGTCGGGTCGTTACCGATCGAGAGCACGATATGGCCGTCTTCGGTCGCGAAAACCTGATAGGGAACGATATTCGGGTGCTCATTGCCGAGGCGCGGGGGATTCTTGCCGGTGGCGAGGTAGTTCATGCCCTGATTTGCGAGCCAGGCGACATGCGTGTCCAGCATGCCGATATCGATGTGCTGGCCCTGCCCGGCGATTTCCCGGTGGCGCAGCGCGGCGAGCACGCCGATCGCGCCGTAGAGCCCGGCAAAAAGGTCGGCGACCGGCACGCCCACCTTCATCGGCTGGCCATCCGGCACGCCGGTAAGGGACATGATGCCACCCATGGCCTGGATCAGGCTGTCGTAGCCGGGGCGGGACGCATAGGGGCCGGTCTGGCCGAATCCGGTGATCGAGCAATAGATCAGCCCCGGATTGTCGGCCCTGAGATCGTCATAGCCGAGGCCGTAGCGCGGCAGCGTGCCGACCTTGAAGTTCTCGACCAGGATATCGCTCTTCGCGATCAGCGCGCGCGCCAGTTTCTGGCCCTCGGGCTTCGCGATATCGAGCGTCACGGACCGTTTGTTGCGATTGGCGCCGGCGAAATAGGCGCTCTGCTCGGTGCCCGGCAGCGCGGGAGGCGCGAATCCACGGGTATCGTCGCCGCTGCCCGGCTTCTCGATCTTGATCACCTCGGCCCCGAGATCGGCCAGCATCTGCACGCAGGTGGGACCGGCGAGCACTCGCGTCAGATCGAATACCGTCAGTCCGGCGAGCGGGCCCGAGGGCGACGCGGTTCCAGCGGATGGCTGTTCAGACATTCATGACCTCCCGTCAACGCGACCCGCAATAGCGAGCCTGTGAAGTCAGGTCAAAAACGGGAGGTCGGAACGCGACGACGGCGGATCAGTGGCGATGCGTGCCACCGGCGGGCGGAACGCAGCTGCGCAGGGCAAGGCGGACCAGCCGGTTGGCGACGGCCGGCAACCCGGCGCGCTCGGCGTCCTGCGCCAGCGAAATCAGGCGGTCGACAAGAATGAGCGGGCTGACGATCGGCTCGTGATGGTCGGCGATTTTCGCCGGGGCGAACTGGGTCATCGCGGGTTTCCTTCTCAGGAGTGTCCTTCAGGAACAGCCGTTTTTGGCTGCGCCCGAACATGACCCGCTCCAGATTACAATCCGGTAAACAAATTCGACCCGGAAAGGAAAATTATCTTTCGTTCTCGTCACTGTCGCGCTCGACCTCGATATCGGCATCGATCGCATCGTCGTCCTCGAGATCATCGGCATCCGTCAGGATATCGTCGTCGCCGGTATCCTCCACGTCATCCGTGTCGACGTCGTCCTCGGTGGTCTGCGCCTTGGCCGGCTTCTTGGCGTCGTCGGGCATTGGTACGCTGCGCTTGAGCTTCGGCTGCTCGGCCGGCTGTTCGGTGCCGCATTTCGGGCAGACGGCCGGAACCTTGCCGAGGTCGAAAAAGCGCGCGCCGCAGGACACACAGGTATGTTTGTCGCCAAGTTCAGGCTTCGCCATGAGAGCCTCGCATTCCAGGGTGAGCGGTGGAGTCCGTCAGGGCGGGCGCCATGCCACCCATCGCCCTGCTTGTCAAACCCTGACGGCCGCCGACAATGATGGCTGGCAAAATCGTCCACTCGTGGTAAGCGCCGCGCCATGGAACACGCCGCAACGCTGCCCCAGACCTCACGCCGCCCTGCCACGCCGCTCACCGGCACGATCACCGTTCCGGGCGACAAGTCGATTTCGCATCGCGCGCTGATGTTCGCCGGCCTCGCGGTCGGTGAAACCCGGATTTCCGGCCTGCTGGAAGGCGAGGACGTGCTGCGGACCGCCGCCGCCATGCGCGCGCTGGGCGCGACGGTGGAGCGCACCGGCCCGGGTGCCTGGCGCGCCTCCGGCCCCGGCATCGGCGGGTTGCAGAGCCCGGACGACGTGCTCGACATGGGCAATTCCGGCACCGCCGCGCGGCTGCTCTGCGGCATTCTCGCGAGCCACGACATTTTCGCCGTGATGACCGGCGATGCCTCGCTCCGCCGCCGGCCGATGCGCCGGGTGATCGATCCGCTGGGCGCGACAGGCGCCGTCTTCGCCGCGCGAGAGGGCGGGCGCCTGCCGCTTTCGGTGCGCGGTGCCGCCGAGGCGATGCCGCTCTCCTACCGGCTGCCGGTCGCCTCCGCGCAGGTGAAGTCGGCGCTTCTGCTCGCCGGGCTGAACGCCCGCGGCATCACCGAGATCGAGGAACCTGAGCCGACCCGCGACCATTCCGAGAACATGCTCCGCCATTTCGGCGCCGAGGTGGAGGTGGCCGCGCATGGCACTGGCAAGCTGATCCGCCTGCGGGGACAGCCGGAGTTGCGCGGCGCGGATGTCGTCGTGCCGGGCGATCCGTCGTCGGCCGCCTTCCCGATCGTCGCCGCGCTGATCGTGCCGGGCTCGCGCGTCACGATCGGGGGCGTCGGACTGAACCCGCTGCGGACCGGGCTGTTCCTCACCCTGCGCGAGATGGGAGCGGCGATCGAGATCGTAAATGCCCGCGAGGCCGGCGGCGAGCCCGTGGGCGATCTCATCGTCACCGCCTCGGATCTGCGCGCCGTCGATGTGCCGGCGGAACGCGCCCCCTCGATGATCGACGAATATCCGATTCTCGCCGTCGCCTGCGCGATGGCGCGCGGCAGCTCGCGGCTGCGTGGCCTCGCGGAGTTGCGGGTGAAGGAAAGCGACCGGCTGGCAGCGACGCTCGCCATGATCACCGCCAATGGCGTCAAGGCGCAGGTGGACGGCGACGACCTGATCATCGAGGGCGGCGGCGCGCGCGGCGGCGCCACGGTGGCGACGCATATGGATCACCGCCTGGCAATGAGCGCGCTCGTCATGGGCCTCGCGACCGAGACCCCGGTGACCATCGACGATGCGCGCTTTATCGATACGAGCTTCCCCGGCTTCCTGCCGCTGATGCGCGGAATCGGCGCGGCGATCGAGGCGGCGGCGTGACGCGGCCGATCGTCATCGCGATCGACGGGCCGGCCGCCTCCGGCAAGGGCACGCTCGCGCGCCGCCTCGCCGCCGCCTTCAACCTGCCCTATCTCGATACCGGCCTGCTCTACCGCGCCGTGGCGCGCCGCGTGCTCGACCGTGGCGGCGATCCGGCCGATCCGGCGGCCAGCGAGGAACAGGCCCGCTCACTCAGCCGGCTCGATCTCGAACGCGGCGATCTGCGCACCCCTGAGGTCGACCGCGCGGCCAGCGCCGTCGCCTCGATCAAGCCGGTGCGCGCCGCGCTGCTCGACTTCCAGCGCCGATTCGCCGACGCCTCCGGCGCGGTGCTGGACGGGCGGGACATCGGCACGATCGTGTTTCCCGAGGCCGATGTGAAACTCTTCGTCACCGCCTCGCTGGATGTGCGGGCGAAACGCCGGCATCTGGAGCGCCTCGCCCACGGAATCGATCCCGGCTTCGACTCGGTGCGCGCCGAACTTGCCGCCCGCGACGAGGCCGACCGCACCCGCGCCGCCGCCCCGCTGGTGCAGGCGAAGGACGCCTTGCTGCTCGACACGAGCCACATGGATGCCAATCATGCCTTTACCGCGGCGGCCGATCTGGTGAACAAGGTACTCGCGCGGGGGTAACCCCGCCCGGACCAGAGGAGACAGCGTGACCGATCTGTTCGAGCAGGCCGCCGGCCAGGCGAGCTATTCCGCCAAGGACATCGAGGTTCTCGAAGGGCTGGAACCGGTTCGCCGGCGCCCCGGCATGTATATCGGCGGCACCGACGATGCGGCGATGCACCACCTCGCCGCCGAACTGCTCGACAACGCGATGGACGAGGCCGTAGCCGGCCACGCCTCGATCATCGAGATGACGCTTGCGCCCGGCAACCTGCTCACGGTGCGCGATAACGGGCGCGGCATCCCGGTCGATCCGCACCCGAAATTCCGCGACAAGTCGGCACTCGAGGTGATTCTCACCACCCTGCATTCCGGCGGCAAGTTCGCCGGCAAGGCCTATGCCACCTCGGGCGGTCTGCACGGCGTCGGCTCTTCGGTGGTGAACGCACTGGCCGAGCGGCTGGAGGTCGAGGTCGCCCGCGAGAAAACCCTCTGGAAACAGGATTATGCCCGCGGCAAGCCGCTGACCAAGCTGGTCAATGCCGGGGCGACGCCGAACCGGCGCGGCACGCTGATCCGCTTCGTCCCCGATCCCGAGATTTTCGGCGACAAGAAGTTCAGCCCGGCGCGGCTCTACCGCATGTGCCGCTCGAAGGCCTATCTGTTCCGCGGCGTGCGGATCCGCTGGACGTGCGATGCGGCGCTGATCGCGGCGGGTGCCGATGTGCCGGCGCAGGCGGAGCTGCATTTCCCCGGCGGCCTCGCCGATTCGCTGGCGGAGGAACTGGGCGCCGCGCCGAAGCTCGTCGCCCCGGTCTGGGCCGGGCAGGCCGACCTGCCGGACGATGCCGGGCGGATCGAGTGGGCCTGCGCCTGGCTGGAAGCCGGCGAGGCCACGCTCTCGACCTATTGCAACACGATCCCGACGACGCTCGGCGGCACGCATGAGGCGGGGTTCCGCGCCGCCCTGCTCAAGGGCCTGCGCGGCTTCGGCGAGCAGCGCGGCAACAAGCGCGCCGCGGTGATCACCGCCGAGGATGCGACCGGCGCGCTCGCCGCCAAGCTCTCGCTGTTCATCCGCGACCCGCAATTCCAGGGCCAGACCAAGGAAAAGCTGACCTCGCCCGAGGCGCAGAAACTGACCGAGGCGGCGCTGCGCGACCGGTTCGAGCATTTTCTCACCGGCGATCCGGCGAACGCCGACAATCTTCTCGCCTTCGTGATCGAGCGGGCGGAGGAACGCATCCGCCGCCGCGAGCAGAAGGACACGCCGCGCAAATCCGCCACGCGACGCCTTCGCCTGCCCGGCAAGCTGACCGATTGCTCGCGCGAGAGCCGCGAGGATACCGAGATCTTTCTGGTCGAGGGCGATTCTGCGGGCGGCTCGGCCAAGCAGGCGCGCAACCGCGAGACCCAGGCGGTGCTGCCGCTGCGCGGCAAGATCCTCAACGTCGCCTCCGCCTCCACGGAGAAGCTCCGGCAGAACCAGGAACTGAAAGACCTGATCGAGGCGCTGGGCTGCGGCGTCGGCGACCGGTTCCAGATCGACGCGCTGCGCTACGGCCGGATCATCATCATGACCGACGCCGATGTTGACGGTGCTCACATCGCGTCGCTGCTGATGACGTTCTTCTACCGCGAGTTGCCGGAACTGATCCGCGGCGGCCATGTCTATCTCGCCCAGCCGCCGCTCTACCGCCTTACCCAGGGCGGCAAGTCGGTCTATGCGATGGACGATGGCGAGCGCGACCGGCTGGTGAAGACGGCGTTCAAGGCGAACGCCAAGGTCGAGATCAGCCGCTTCAAGGGGCTTGGCGAGATGCCCCCGGCAATTCTCAAGGAAACCACGATGGACCCGAAGCGCCGCGTGCTGCTGCGCGTTCTCGCCCCGCCCGAGGCACGAGCTGAAACGGCGGAAATCGTCGAGAGCCTGATGGGGCGGAAGCCCGAGCTGCGCTTCCGCTTCATCCAGGACCATGCCTCGAGCGTGCAGGAACTCGACGTCTGACTCAGTTCATCATGCTCTTCATGAGCACACTGTTCGCCGTCAGGCGAAGGGCTCGGTCTCGCCGTCCGGCACGGGCACCCGGAAGGCCTTGATGGTCATGGAAATAAGCCCGTAATA
>NZ_AFPR01000484.1:0-5384 GCF_000219295.1 Acidiphilium sp. PM | reverse complement strand
TGGCCCATCGCGGCGCGCGCGGCGCGGCGGGCTGATCGCCCGCCCGCCCATCGGCCGGCGCGGCGTGGCCCTTGCGTCGATCCTTGCTAGATTCCAGAACCGGAGGCGACGCCGCGCCCTGCGGCGCCGGCAGGCGAGGAGACCGACGATGACCAAGACGCGCAAGACACCCGAGGAGTTGCGCAGCCACCGCTGGTTCGGCGCGTCCGACCTGCGCAGCTTCGGCCATCGCTCGCGGATCAAGCAGCTCGGCCACGCGCCCGAGGATTACGCCGGCAAGCCGGTCATCGCCATCGTCAACACCTGGAGCGGCCTCGCCCATTGCCACGGGCATTTTCCCGCCCGCGTCGAGGCGATCCGCCGCGGCGTGCTGCAGGCGGGCGGCTTTCCGGTCGAGATTCCGGTGATGGCGCTGCCGGAGAATTTCGTGAAGCCGACGACGATGCTCTATCGCAACCTGCTCGCGATGGAGGTCGAGGAAAGCCTGCGCTCGCTGCCGGTGGACGGCGCGGTGCTGATGGGCGGCTGCGACAAGACCACGCCGGCCACCATCATGGGCGCGATCAGCGCCGGCCTGCCGGCGATCTTCATGCCCGCCGGGCCGATGCTGCGCGGCGACTGGGGCGGGCGCATCCTCGGCTCCGGCTCGGATGTCTGGAAATACTGGGACGAGAAGCGCGCCGGCAACATTTCCGAGGCGCAATGGGAAGACATGGAATCCGGCATCGCCCGCTCGGATGGCGTGTGCATGACGATGGGTACGGCGATGACGATGACCTCGCTCGCCGAGGTGCTCGGCCTCACCCTGCCGGGGGCGACCTCGATCCCGGCGCCGGATTCGCGCCATGCCCGCATGGCGGCGGCGACCGGGCGGCGGATCGTCGAGATGGTCTGGGACGACATCACCCCCGCCGACCTGCTGAGCCAGGCGAGCTTCGAGAACGCGATCGTCGCCAGCGCGGCGCTGGCCGGCTCGACCAACGCGATCATCCACCTGATCGCGATGGCCCGCCGCGCCGGGATCGAGCTCGATCTCGACCGGTTCGACGCGCTCTCCGCCGGCGTGCCGGTGCTCGCCAACATCCGCCCCTCCGGCCAATACCTGATGGAGGATTTCTACTACGCCGGCGGCCTGCCGGCCTTCCTCACCCGCATCGCCGACCGGCTCGACCTCGCGACCCGCACGGTGAACGGCATGACGCTCGGCGATAACATCGCCGGAGCGACCGTGTGGAACGACGACGTGATCCGTCCGCTGGACAATCCGGTCTCCCGCGCCGAGGGGCTCGCGGTGCTGCGCGGCAATCTCGCTCCCGGCGGCTGCGTGATGAAACCCTCCGCCGCGGAGCCGCGCCTGCTCAAGCATGAAGGCCCAGCGCTGGTGTTCGACGATTACGACGCGATGGCGAAAGCCGTCGCCGATCCCGATCTCGACGTCACCGCCGATCATGTGCTGGTGCTGCGCAATGCCGGGCCGCAGGGCGGGCCGGGCATGCCGGAATGGGGGATGCTGCCGATCCCGGTGAAGCTGCTCCGCCAGGGCGTGCGCGACATGCTGCGGATTTCCGACGCGCGGATGAGCGGCACCAGCTACGGCGCCTGCGTGCTGCATGTCGCCCCGGAATCCTTCGTCGGCGGACCGCTCGCGCTGATCCGCACCGGCGATGTCATCGCCATCGACGTCGCGGCGCGGCGGATCGACGTGCGGTTGTCCGATGAGGAACTCGCCCGGCGCCGCGCGGCGTGGACGCCGCCGCCGCCGCGCTTCCCGCGCGGCTATGGCGCGATCTTCGCCGCCCATATCGGCCAGGCCGATACCGGCTGCGATTTCGACGTGCTGGCCCGGCCGGGGACGATCGCGGAGCCGGAAATCCACTGACATCTGGTTAGTACGGCCGGGTTTCACGGTACCGCATCTTGCGCCCGCCCTGTCGGGACCGAACATAAGGGGCAACCCTATTGACGTTCTTCGAAGGACATTCCGCATGACACGCATCCTCCGCCAGCCGGAAGGGCTGGATCGCGCGCTGGCCACCGGGCGCTTCGCGATCGGCCAGCCGGTGTCGCGTAGCGAAGACCCGGTGCTGCTGCGCGGCGAGGGGCGCTATACCGACGATCTCGACCGGCCGGGCCAGCTCTACGGCGTCGTGGTGCGCAGCGGGGTCGCGCATGGCATTCTGCGCGGCGTCGATACCGCAGCCGCCGCGGCGATGCCGGGCGTTGCCGCGATCATCACCGGCGCCGACATCGCGGCGTCGGGCTTCGGCCCGATGCCGGCGGCCGCGAGCCGCAACCGCGACGGGTCGGACACGCCAAGGCCCCGGCAATTCGCGCTGGCGACCGACCGCGTCAGGTATGTCGGCGACCCGATCGCCTTCGTCGTCGCCGAAACGCTCCAGCAGGCGCGCGACGCGGCCGAGGCGGTGCTGGCCGAGATCGACGCGCTGCCGGCGGTGACCGACGCGCGCGACGCCGCCACCCCCGGCGCGCCGCAACTGCACGACGAGGCGCCGGGCAATCTCGTGCTCGACTATCATTTCGGCGATGCCGAGGCCGTCGCCGCCGCCTTCGCCCGGGCCGCGCATGTCACCCGGCTGAGCCTGCGCAGCAGCCGCGTGATCGTCAGCCCGATGGAGCCTCGTGCTGCGATCGGCGAGTTCGATCCGGCGGAGGGCTACGTGCTGCGGCTCGGCTGCCAGGGGGCCGTCAACATGCGGGGGCTGCTCTGCACCGTGCTCGGCGTGCCGAAGGAGCAGGTCCGGGTGCTGGCCGGCCATGTCGGCGGCTCGTTCGGCATGAAGGCCTCGTGCTATCCCGAATATGTCTGCGCCCTGCTCGCCGCCAGGCAACTCGGCCGGCCGGTGAAGTGGACCGACGAGCGCTCCGGCAGCTTCCTCTCCGACAGCCATGGCCGCGACCACGAGATGCTGGCCGAACTGGCCCTCGACGCCGAGGGCAATTTCCTCGCGACCAGGCTGACCGGGTTTGCCAATCTCGGCGCCTATCTCTCCAACGTGGTGCTGCTGCCGGCGACGCTGAACGCGGTGAAGAACTTCGTCGGCGTCTACCGCACCCCGCTGATCGAGGTTTCCAGCCGCAGCGTCTTCACCAACACCACCCCGGTCGGCGCCTATCGCGGCGCGGGGCGGCCGGAAGGCAATTACTACATGGAGCGGCTGGTCGAGACCGCCGCGCGCGAGATGGGGCTCGATCCGCTGGCGCTGCGCCGGCGCAACCTGATCCGCCCGGAGGCGATCCCGCATCGCGCGCCCTCGGGCCTGACCTATGACAGCGGCGATTTCCCCGCGACCCTCGACCGCGCGCTGGCCGCGGCGGATTGGGACGGGTTCGCGGCACGGCGGGCGGAGAGCGAAGCGCGCGGGCGGATCCGCGGGCGCGGGGTCGGGCACTATCTGGAATTGACGGCGGATGCGAGCCCAGAGATGGGCGGCATCCGCTTCGATGCCGATGGCGGGGTGACGATCGTCACCGGCACGCTCGATTACGGCCAGGGCCACGCGACCCCCTTCGCCCAGGTTCTGCACGGCAAGCTCGGCATTCCCTTCGAGCGCATCCGGCTGGTGCAGGGCGATTCCAGCCAGCTCCTCGCCGGCGGCGGCACCGGCGGCTCGCGCTCGATCATGCAGAGCGGCGCCGCCATCATCGAGGCCGGCGACCTCGTGATCGAAAAGGGCCGCCGCGCCGCCGCCCATCTGCTCGAAGCCGGCGAGGCCGACATCGAATTCGCCAACGGGCGCTTCGGCGTCGCCGGCACCGATCTCGGGATCGACATCATGGACCTCGCCGAACGGCTGCGCACCGCCGGCACCCTGCCCGAGGGTGTGCCCGCCACGCTCGATGTCGGCCATGTCACGCGCGGCGTGCCCTCGGCCTTCCCCAATGGCTGCCACATCGCCGAGGTCGAGCTCGATCCCGAAACCGGGGTGATCGAGGTCGTCGCCTATCACACGGTCAACGATTTCGGCGTGCTGGTGAACCCGATGCTGGTCGCCGGCCAGGTGCATGGCGGTGTGGCTCAGGGGATCGGCCAGGCGCTGCACGAGCTGGTCGCCTATGACGAGGCCGGCCAGCTGCTGACCGGCTCGTTCATGGATTATGCGCTGCCGCGGGCGGACGCGGTGCCGGGGATCGGCTTCGCCAGCCACCCGGCGCCGGCGCGGACCAATCCGCTCGGCGTCAAGGGCTGCGGCGAGGCCGGCTGCGCCGGCAGCCTGCCGGCGGTGATGAACGCGGTGGCCGATGCGCTGTCCGGCTTCGGCATCGCGCATATCGACATGCCGGCCACCCCGCGCCGTGTGTGGGAGGCGATCCAGGCGGCGAAGATCCGGCCGGGTGGATGATGCTCCGGTTATCAATATGATGGAGCACTACATCCGATCCGACAGGATCGGAAAGTGGTCTAGCGCCGGTAGGTTTTCGCCAGCCTGGCCGGGTCGCGCCCGGCCAGAAACAGCGCCAGGCGGATGAGGTTTCCCGCGGCCCGGCGGAACCAGCCGTCGCGCTGGTAGGTCCGGGCGCTGGTCCCGATCACGAGATCCATCGGGGCGAGGCGGCGGCCGAGGCGGCGGGCCAGCGCGACATCCTCCATCAGCTTCAGGTCGGGCACGCCATCCAGCGCCGCGAGCAGGCGCGCATGGATCAGCAGGGACTGGTCGCCATAGGGCAGGCGAAAGACGCGGCACCGCCATCCCGCGAGGCGCTCGACGATCCGCGCGCGAATATCGCCCGACGCGAAGCGCAGCCTTCCATAATAGGCCCGCGCGGGGTCGGCCCGGGCGAGCGTGTCGCGGAGAGATTCCGCCCAGCCCGGCGGCAGTTCGCTGTCGGCGTGCAGGAGCCAGATCCAGCCGTCGGCGATCCGTTCGGCCCCGCGGCGAAGCTGGCCGCCGCGGCCGGGCCGGCCCGTGACGACTTCGGCGCCATGACGCCGCGCGATGGACACGGTGTCATCCACGCTGCCGCCATCGGAGACGACGATGCGCGCGACGAGCGCCGGCGCCCCGGTCAGGACGGCCAGCAGGGCGCCAATGCGACGTCCCTCGTCGAGGGTCGGGATCACGACCGTGACGTGGGCGTCGGCCTGTAAGCATGCGTCCCGGCCGATCGGACTCTTTCTCCTGCCTGCGCGATTCGGTTGCGACATGCCGCAGCATAGCGCGTCCGGCGGGACAGGCGAGCGGCCCCGACAAAAAGGGCCCCGGATGACTCCGGGGCCCAGTTGGGAACAGGGAATTCAACGTCTGGGAGAAACGTTCATCCGGTTGATACAGGAGACGCGAGTGCTCCCGATATGACCTAGATCAAACCGCGTCATTTATTTGCATGGGACAACGAACCCGCCCGGCGGACGGCTTCAGCTCCTG
>NZ_AFPR01000485.1:0-4478 GCF_000219295.1 Acidiphilium sp. PM | reverse complement strand
CCTTCCGCAACCCCGAGGGCGACAAGGCCTGGCGGCTGATCGACGAGGCGGGATGTCGCGGGCTCATCCACGGCGGCGCGCAGGTTTCGGAAAAGCACTGCAATTTCCTCATCAATCTCGGCGAGGCGACCGCCGCCGACATCGAGGGCCTGGGCGAGACGGTGCGCCGGCGCGTGCGCGAGCGCACCGGCGTCGAGCTGATCTGGGAAATCCGCCGGGTCGGCCTGCCGTGCCGGGGTGCGGCATGAAGCGCGTCGCGGTCCTGCTCGGTGGCATTTCGGAGGAGCGTGAGGTCAGCCTCGCCTCCGGCCGGCAGGTTGCGGCGGCACTGCGCAAGGCGGGGTATGACGTGTTCGAGATCGAGGTCGGCGCCGATCTCGGCGCGGTGATCGCGGCGCTGACGCCGGCGCCGGATGCGGTATTCAACGCGCTGCACGGCCGTTTCGGCGAGGATGGGACGATCCAGGGCGTGCTCGACTACATGGGCATCCCCTATACCCATTCCGGCGTGCGGGCATCGTCGATGGCGATGGACAAGGGCGCGGCGAAGGCGGTTTTCGCCTCTGCCGGCCTGCCGCTGGCGCAGCACCGCATCGTGCCGCTGGACGAACTCGCGGAGGCCGATCCGCTGCCGCGGCCCTATGTCATCAAGCCGGTCAACGAGGGCTCCTCGGTCGGCGTGTTCATCCTGCGCGAGGGCGACAACCGCCGCGCCGATATCGCGCGCGCCTGGCGCCACGGATCGGTGGCGATGACCGAGGAATATGTTCCCGGGCGGGAACTTACCGTGTCGGTGCTCGAGGACCGGGCGCTGGCGGTCACCGAAATTCGTGCGGAGGGCTTCTATGACTACACGGCGAAATATGCCGCCGGTGCCTCTCGGCACGAGATTCCGGCGGACGTGCCGCCTTCGGTGAGCGCGCGGGCCAGGGATGTCGCGGTTGCGGCGCATCGCGCGCTTGGCTGCCGTGGAGCGACACGCTCGGATTTCCGCTACGACGATGAAACGGACCGGCTGGTGTTGCTGGAGGTGAACACCCAGCCGGGCATGACGCCAACCTCGCTGTTGCCCGAACAGGCGGCTCATTGCGGAATCGATTTCCCCGCGCTGTGCGCCTGGATGGTGGAGAATGCTGCATGCCGCGTGTGAAGCAGCGCAAGGCGACCGTCCAGGACCGTCCGAGTCCGCGCACGCTGTTGTTGCGCCGTTTGCGTCGGGCCGGACGGCCGACGGCGGTGCTCGGCGTCGTGGCATTGCTGTTGATCGCGGTGCCGCTTGGTCTGCGGGGCGTTCTGGCGGTGTTTCGGCCGGTGCGCGCCGCGGCGGCGACCGTGGCGGCCGATGCGGGATTCCGGATTGCCCATATTGAACTGAGCGGCGTTACGCCGGGATCGCGCGCCGTTGTCGAGCGCGCGCTCGATGTCGAGCACGGCAAGGCGATCTTCGCTGTATCGCCGGCGGCCGTGGCAGCCCGGGTCGGAGCGCTGGGCCTGGTGCGCAGCGCCGTTGTCGAGCGCGTGCTGCCTGACACGTTGCGGGTCGAGGTCACCGAACGCCGCGCCGTTGCGATCTGGCAGCGGCCGGATGGGCGCTTCGCGCTGGTCGGCGCTGGTGGCGCGGTGCTGGAGGATCGCGATGCAGGGGCAGCCCGGGCGCATGATCCGAATCTGAGGCTGCTGGTCGGCGCTGGTGCGCCGAAGCATGCCCAGGACCTGCTCGACCTGCTCGCCCGGTTTCCCGCGATCGATTCGAAGGTGGTTGCCGCCGAGCGGATCGACCGGCTGCGCTGGAACCTGATCCTGCGCGATCACACGGTGGTGGAACTGCCGGATTCCCATCCCGCTCGTGCGCTGACCGTGTTGATGCAGGCCGAGCGGAAGATTCGCCTTCTGGATCGGCCGGTGCGCCGGATCGACCTGCGGCTTGCCGACCGCCTGGTGGTGCGCCCCTACCCGAAAGGTTTCGTGACCGACGCCGCTACGCCGTCCGCAGCATCCGGGAAACACAAGTCATGAGGGAGGCACGGGCATGAACGATCTGTCCCGCCGCGCGACGCTGACCGCGACACGGGCCGAACCGCGCCAGCAGGAAACGCGCCGCCAGCCCGCGCGATCTGGCCCGTTCGGCGTGCTGGATATCGGTTCGACCAAGATTTCCTGCCTGATCGGCCGCGCCGAGAGCGATGGACGGCTGCGCGCCCTCGGCTTCGGCTGGCAACGTGGGCGAGGGGTAAAATCGGGCGGCATCGTTGATCTGGAAGACGCGGAGAAGGCGATCCGTGCTGCTGTGGGCGCGGCGGAGGACCAGGCCGATATGCGGCTGAAATCGGTCACGGTGAACCTGTCATGCGGGCAGCCGGAGAGCCGGCTGTTCAACGTGCAGTGGCCGATCGACGGCCGCGCCGTGACCGAGGATGACATCCGCCGCGTGGTGCGCGAGGCGCGGGCCCGCGCGGCATCCGAGGGGCGCGGCACGATTCATGCCCTGCCGCTCAATTTCTCCACCGACGAGACCGGCGGCGTCGCCGATCCGCGCGGACTTTATTGCGATACGCTGACCGCGCAGCTTCATGTGGTCGATGCCGCCACCACGGCGATCAAGAGCGTCACCGCCTGCCTCGAACGATGCGAGCTCGAGATTGCCTCGATGGTGTCGGCGCCGTTTGCCTCGGGCCTCGCAACATTGGTGGAGGACGAGCGGGAACTCGGCGCCACCGTGATCGACATGGGCGGCGGCACGACGACGATCGCGGTCTTCGCCGAAGGTCAGATGCTGCACACGGCGCAACTGCCGGTCGGCGGCAATCACGTCACCAACGACGTCGCCCGGCTGCTTTCCACCCAGGTGGCGCATGCCGAGCGGCTCAAGACGCTCTATGGCACCTGCCAGGAAAGCCCGGACGATGCGCGCGAGCTGCTGCCAGTGCCCCTCGTGGGCGAGGCCGAGCACCAGATCGCCAAGGTGCCGCGCAGCGCGCTGGTTTCGATCATCCGCCCGCGGCTCGAGGAGATCTTCGAGCTGGTGCGCGACCGGATCGAGACTTCCGGGCTCGGCCGGGCGGCAGGGGCGCGCGTGGTGCTGACCGGCGGCGCGTCGCAACTGGTCGGTGCCCGCGAACTGGCGGCACAGATCCTCGACCGCCAGGTGCGGATCGGCAAGCCCATCGGCGTCATCGGCCTGCCCGACGCCGCCACCGGGCCGAATTTCGCCACGATGATCGGCCTGCTCGCCTTCGCCAGCGGCGACGGCCAGACGATGCATGACATCGATCTGACCGCTGCCGCGCCGCAGGGCCGCCTCGCCCGTTTCATGAACTTGCTCATGCGGCGGATGTGATGAGCGAACGCCATCGCATCCTTGCTGCCCATCGTTTCACGCCCGCCTGCCAGGAGACGCAGACATGACCCTGAACCTGATCCGACAGACCACGACACAGACAGATTTCACGCCGCGAATCACGGTGATCGGCGTTGGCGGTGGGGGCACCAACGCGGTCAACAACATGATCGCGCTGAACCTGCCGGGCGTGGAATTCGTCGTCGCCAATACCGATGCACAACAGTTGATGCTCTCGCGTGCCGAGCGGAGGATCCAGCTTGGGCCCCATATCACCCAGGGTAACGGTGCGGGCGGACGGCCGGAAATCGGCAAGGCGTCGGCTGAGGAAGCGTCGGAAGACCTGGCCCGCCATCTCGACGGCGCGCATATGGTGTTCATCACCGCGGGCATGGGTGGCGGCACGGGCACGGGGGCCGCGCCGGTCATCGCGCGGATGGCGCGCGAGCGCGGCATCCTGACCGTCGGCGTGGTGACCAAGCCTTTCGCCTTCGAGGGGCGCCGCCGCCTGCGCTCCGCCGAGGAGGGGATCAACGAGCTGCAGCAGTTCGTCGATACGCTGATCGTGATTCCGAACCAGAACCTCTTCAAGGTGGCCAACGAGCGGACAGGCTGGAAAGAAGCCTTCGAGATGGCCGACCATGTGCTCTACATGGGCGTGCGCGGCGTCACCGACCTGATGGTGGTTCCGGGCCTCGTGAACCTCGACTATGCCGACATCCGCTCGGTGATGTCGGTGATGGGCAAGGCGATGATGGGCACCGGCGAAGCCGAGGGCGAGGATCGCGCGATCCGCGCCGCGGAGGCGGCGATTTCCAATCCGCTGCTGGAAGACACCAACATGAAGGGCGCGCGCGGGCTGCTGATCAACATCACCGGCAGTTCCGACTTCTCGCTGCATGAACTCGACCAGGCGGCGAACCGCATCGCCGAGGAAGTCGACGAGGATGCGAACATCATGGTCGGCATGGCGCTGGATGAGAGCCTGGGAGGCCGGGTGCGGATTTCGGTGGTGGCGACCGGGATCGACACGCCAGTGCCGGCACAGGCCGAGCGGCCGCGCCTGGCCGCGGTTTCGGGCGACAGCGTGATGGTGGAGGCGAACGCGACAGTGGCGGCGCAGCCGCATATGACCGCGGCG
>NZ_AFPR01000486.1:0-5392 GCF_000219295.1 Acidiphilium sp. PM | reverse complement strand
TTCGTGTTCTACGGCTTCCTGCTCTGCTTCGCCTCGACCTGCGTGGCGACCCTCTACAGCTACGGGTTCGATCTCGAGGCCCCCTATCCGCCGACCTCGCTTCCCGTGATCCTCGGGGCGCTCGGCGGCATCGGCCTCGTCGCCGGCGCGCCCGGATTGCTGCTGGAGAAGAGGCGGCGCCCGCCCGCCTTCGCCGATCCCGCGAGCCGCGGCATGGACGTCGCCTTCATCGTCACCCTGTTCCTGCTCGGCCTGACGGGTCTGGCTCTGCTCGTCCTCCGCGCGACATCGTTTGCCGGGATCCTGCTCTGCATCCATCTCGGCGTGGTTCTTGGCTTTTTTGTCACAATGCCATACGGAAAGTTCGTGCACGGGATCTGGCGACTGGTTGCGCTCGTGCGCCACGCGGCCGAATTCGAGGCCGAAACCGCCGGGACGCAGAAGTAAAGCCACTCCGCGCGAGTGTCGGTCTGCCGACCGGACCTTGAAACACAATAATCGACAGGGCAGACCCAGAACGGGCTCCGGGAGAACACAGACATCATGAATCACACGACAGACGAGCCAACGGAACATCAGATCCGCAAGGTCGCGCTGGCCAGCATCATCGGGTCGGTCATCGAGCAGTATGACTTCCTGGTCACCGGCGTGATTGCCGCCACGGTCTGGGGCGGCATCTTCTTCAAGCTGCCGGGGCTGGCGGCCATCGCCGCGGCGATCGGCGTCTACGGTCTTGGCATCGTCATCCGGCCGCTCGGCGCCTTCATCTTCGGCAACATCGCCGACCGCCGCGGCCGCAAGGACGCGATGGTCTACGCCCTGGTCCTGATGGGCGTCAGCACGCTGCTGATCGGCCTGACGCCGACCTATGATTCGATCGGCGCGGTCGCGCCGGCGCTGCTGATCATCTTCCGCCTCGCCCAGGGCATCAGCTTCGGCGCCGAATTCGGCACCGCCTCGACCTGGGTCGTCGAGCAGGCGGCGAAGTCGCGGCATCGCGCCTTCTGGGGCGCCTGGGTCGGCTTCGCGATCCCGATCGGGCTGCTGCTCGGCTTCGGGTCCGTCATCCTCGTGAAGTCGATGATGACGCATGCCGAATTCATCGCCTGGGGCTGGCGCATCTTCTTCTTCATCGGCTTCCTCGTCGCCATCGTCGGCATCGTGATCCGGTCGCGGACCGAGGACAGCTTCGTCTTCGAGCGCCACCGCGCCAGACACGCGGTGCTCGACCTGCCGGCGAGCCGGGTGTGGCGCGAGATGCCCCTGCGCATCCTGCGCACGTCGCTCGTGAACGCGATGTTCAGCGGCGCCTTCTTCCTGTCGTTCGTCTTCGGCACGAGCTACATGAAAGCCGTCGGCTTCACCGCCACGCAGGCCGAAACCGTCGGGCTGATCGCCGCCGCCTTCATGTTCGTCTTCATGTATATCGGCGCGCGCATGGCCGACCGCGTGAGCCGTCGCACGGTGCTGCTGATCTCAGCCGTCGTGTTTCTCGTCTTCGCGATCCCGTATTTCTACCTCATCAACATGCACAGCTTCTTCCTCGCGGTCGTCGCGGAAGTCATCGGTTTCGGCTTCGTCTTCGGCTTCGGCTATGGCGCCATCCCGGCCTTCTACACCGAGAACTTCCCGACGCGGTATCGCGCATCGGGCGCCAGCCTCGGCTATCAGATCTCGCAGGTCTATGGCGGCGGCCTGATCCCCATCGTCGCCGGCCTCATCCTGCGCAGCGCCGGGATTCACCGTGCCTATGTCTATATCGGGCTTCTCGTGATGGTCTACGCCATCGCGGCGATCTACGCGATCCTGACGACCGCCGACACCACGCAGTCGGACCTCGAACACTGACACGCAAACCCGGTCAGGCCGCCCGGCCTGATCGGGTCGCCTCCCGCCCTCAATACCTGCTTCGGTGGACAACCACGCTGAGCCCGATCCGCAACGCGCCGCTTCGCCTCGCGCAGAGGCTGCGCGCATAGGCATCCTGGCTGGCCGTGACCGCCTTGCCGTTCACCATCAGGAACCGCCCGCCGATAGGCTGGTCCTGGACCAGATCCACCACTTTATTGTCGATATAGATGTTCTTGATGATGTTCGAGCTATAGGACATGTCGACCATGTAGCGGCACACGCGGCGCGGAACGTTCGAGATCTCGACGTGATAGGCGTTGATGTCATGCGGGTCGAATTGCATCACGAAATTATGGTCCCGCACGTCCTGATTTTTCGCGATATGCAGGATCTGCCCGGCGTCGAGTTTCCCATACTGTCGAATCTTGTGGAAATATGAAACGCTCATCCGGTCGTACACCTCGCGCCGGCTACTGAACGGATGCGGATCGTCATACGCGTATTTCACCAGCAGAACGACCGCCAGCGCCGCCACGCACCCGGACAGCACACCAAGGATCAGCCATTTCGACTTCTGGAAAAAACTCATTTCGAATCCGATATCTATTCCTGCCTTTCTGATTTTTGTTGATGCAAAGTATTATGGACATATAAACAACATATTAACCGGATTCCGGCCGCCACGGCGAATCGTTCGATGCCATTCCGAATCGAATTATCAATGTCCTGACTTCCGCCCGCATCGGACGCGCCGTTTCGACTCGGGCAACCGCCTAGGTTCTGGACTCAACTGATCCACGCGGTGACGGCGAGGACGAGGCAGATCCCGGCGAGGAAGTTTCGTGCGGTCTTGTCGTAACGTGTAGCGATGGCGCGCCAGTCTTTGAGCCTGCAGAAGGCACGCTCGATGAGATTGCGCTTTCTGTAGGCGACGGGGTCGAAGGGCGGTATGGCGCGGCGGTTTGGCATGGGCGAGATCACCGGCCTTGTGCCCTGCCTGGTGAGGAAGGCGCGGAGGTCATCGGCGTCGTAGGCCTTGTCGGCGATCAGGTCTTCTGGCGGTGGCATGGTGGGGAGAAGCGCTCGGGCGCCACTGATATCGGAGGCCTGTCCCGGCGTCAGGAGGACGGCGGCGATGCGCCCCAGGTCATCCGCGACGGCGTGGATCTTGGTCGTCCGTCCACCCCTCGACCGGCCGATGGCCTGGCTTTGCGCCCCCCTTTACCGCCCGCGGCCGCGCGATGTGCCCGAACCGAGGTGCTGTCCACCATGGCGATGCGCGGGGGATCCGCGCAGGCGACAAGGGCCGCGAAGATCTCCTGCCAGAGGCCACGCTGGCTCCAGCGGTTGAACCGGTTGAACACCGTGGTCCGCGGCCCATAAGCCTCCGGAAGTGCGCGCCACCGCAAGCCCTCGCGAAAGCGATGCAGGATGCCACTCAGAACCCGGCGATCGTCCACCCGCGGTTTGCCGCCGAGCTTGGGCAACAGCGGCTCGATCGCAGCCCATTGCGCGTCGTTCAGCCAGAATAATTCCGCCATGATCCAAACCCTCCGTAGAGACTTGAATCAAAACTCCCGTAGTCATGGCAATAGGTACGGAACCTAGAGCACTTTCCGATCCTTTCGGATCGGATGTAGTGCTCTATCATACTGATAACCCGAGCATCTTTATCCGATCAGATGACTCCATCTGATCGGATGATGCTCTAGTGTCCTGCCCCTGAAATTCGTGGGTGAATTTCAGGGACAAGCAGGCCACCAAACTATCGTTTTTCCCAGTGTCCACTTTGAATCTGAAATCCGATGGGTTTCAGATTCGGGACGCTAGAGCACTTTCCGATCCTTTCGGATCGGATGTCGTGCTCTATCATACTGATAACCCGAGCATCTTTATCCGGTCAGATGACTCCATCTGATCGGATGATGCTCTAGCGCGTCAGGCCGCCGCCAGATAGGCGCGCCAGCCGCCGAACCCGGTAATCTCGCGCGCCCCCTCCAGCGCCGCCGGCTCGCACAGGAAGCCGGCAAACCGCCGCCCGTCCGCCAGCGTCACCTGGCCGATCGTCATCGGCCCCGGCACGCCGGCCACGAACCGTCCGAACTCCGCCGGCGACAGCGACCACCGCTCCACCGCGATGCCCGGCCCCGCGAAGCCCGGCGCCCGCACCAGCCCCGGCTTCGCCGGCGCCGTCGCCAGCGCGTAAAGCCGGTAGTCCGCCGCCGTCGCCGTCGCCTCCTCCAGCCGCGCCCCCAGCGCGGTCAGCTCGTGGTTCAGCGCCATGCCCGAAAGATGCGCCCCGGCGACGACGATCGAGATCCGCGCCGCCTCCGGCATCGCCAGCGCCCCCGGCGCCGCCCGCCGCGACACCCCGCATCCCGGCGACCCGGCCCGGTGCAGCGCATCGCCCAGCGCCAGCAGCGCGGCGTCGCTGAAAGCCGGCCCGATCAGCGACACGCCGAACGGCAGCCCGTCGGCGCGGAACCCCGCCGGCACCGCCACCGCCGCCATGTCCAGCAGGTTGACGAAATTGGTATAGCGCCCAAGCGCCGCGTTAAGCGCGATCGGCGCCTCAAGCATCGCCGCCACGGTGAAAATCTCCGGCGCGGTCGGCAGCAGCAGCGCGTCCACCTTCGCCAGCTCCGCCCCGGCCTGCCGCCGCAGCCCCATCAGCCGCGCTTGCGCGTCGAACAGGTCCGCCGCGTCGAACCCGCGCGCCCGCTCCAGGATCGCCCGCACCGCCGGGTCGAACGCCTCCGGCGATTGCGCGAAAAAACCCCGCAGCGCCGAAAGCCGCTCGGCCACGAACGCATCCTCGTAGAGCAGCGAAGCCGCGGCGCGGAACGGCGCGTCGTCGATCTCCACCAGCGTCCAGCCGAGCCCCTCGGCCACCGCGCAGCTCCGCGCATAGAGCGCCGCATACCCCGCCTCGTTGCCGCCGATCCGCTCCGCCGCCCCCAGGATGCCGACACGCGGCCGCTCCGGCAGCGCCACCGTCTCCGGCGCCCGCGAATACGGATCCTCCGCATCCACCCCCTGCGCCACCGCCAGCACCGTCGCCGCATCCGCCGCCGCATTGGCGAACACCGACACGCAGTCGAGGCTCCGGCACGCCGGCACCACGCCGCTCGCCGGCAGCAATCCCCGCGTCGGCTTCAGCCCGACCAGATTGTTGAACGAAGCCGGCACCCGCCCCGATCCCGCCGTGTCGGTGCCGAGCGAAAACACCGCGAGCCCCGCCGCCACCGCGACCGCCGAACCGGAGGACGACCCGCCCGAGACATACCGCGCGTCGAACACGCAGCGCGGCGCGCCATGGGGCGAGCGCGTGCCGTTCAGCCCGGTCGCGAACTGGTCGAGATTGGTCTTGCCGATCGGCACCGCCCCCGCCGCCCGCAGCCGTGCGACCACCGCCGCGTCCCGCGCCGGCATGTAGGCGAAGTCCGGGCATCCCGCCGTGGTCGGCATCCCGGCGACGTCGATATTGTCCTTCACCGCGAAGGGCAGCCCGGCGAGCGGCAGCGAGAGGTCGGCCGCCATC
>NZ_AFPR01000487.1:0-14735 GCF_000219295.1 Acidiphilium sp. PM | reverse complement strand
CAGCGGCCCGTATCCGAGGGCAAGCGCCACGATCAGTTTCACGTCGCCACCGCCGATCGACCGGCGCAGATAGACGGCGAACAGCACCGCGAACAACACCGCGGCCACGGCAAGGCTCACGCCGAGGGGCTGAAAACCGTCTCGAAGCCGGAGAAATATTCCGGCGAGGGCCATGGTGGCCGGAACGCCGTCGGGAATCCGGCGCAGCAGCAGGTCCTGCCAGCAGGCAAACGCCAGCGGGACGAGCATCGCGATCTGCACCACATGATCCATCCACCTGTCCGAGGCTTGCGGCGGCGCCGCTGTTGATGCGGCGCAGATTGGCAGGCGATGACCAAGGATGGGTTAACGCGGCGGCCCGGAAAGCTGATCGAATGCCTCGAGCGCCTCGGCGGCATACATCGCCGAGGGACCGGCGCCCATATAGACCGCCATGCCGAGCGTTTCGGCGATTTCGGCGCGCGTGGCACCGGCGCGGGCGGCATCGCGCGCATGATAGGCGATGCAGGGCTGGCAGCGCGTCGCCACCCCGATCGCCAGCGCGATCAGTTCCTTGGTCTTGCGGTCGAGCGCATCGCCCGCGCAGGCGGCTTTCGCCAGGGCCGAGAAGCCGGCCATCGCCTCCGGCGCCGCCTTGCGCAGGTCGGCGACACCGCCATTCATCGCGCCGATCAGCGCGCTCCAGTCCTCGATCATCGGTATCGGCTCCTTCAGTCGGACGTGCCAGCCAGCATCAGCGCCAAGGCGCAGGAGGCCAGGCGGGTGCGGGCGTCATCGGCCCGGCTGGTCAGAACAATGGGGATGCGCGCGCCGACGACGACGCCGGCGGCATCGGCGCCGGCCAGGAAGGTGAGCTGCTTGGCGACCATGTTGCCGGCCTCGATATCCGGCACCAGCAGGATGTCCGCCCGGCCGGCGACCGGCGACTCGATTCCCTTCTCGGCCGCGGCGCGCGCGTTCACCGCATTGTCGAACGCGAGGGGGCCGTCGATGATGCCGCCGGTGATCTGGCCGCGCTGGCCCATCTTGCAGAGTGCCGCGGCGTCGAGGGTCGAGGGCATCGCCGGGTTCACCGTCTCCACCGCCGACAGCACGGCGAGGCGCGGCGACTCGATCCCGATGGCACGGGCAAGGTCGATCGCGTTCTGGGCGATATCGCGCTTGGTCGCGAGATCAGGGGCAATGTTGATCGCCGCATCGGTCACCAGCAATGGGCGCGGATAGCTCGGCACGTCCATGACATAGACGTGCGACAGCCGCCGTCCGGTGCGCAGGCCGTTCTCGGCCAGCATCACCTCGTGCATCAGCTCGTCGGTGTGCAGCGCGCCCTTCATCAGCAGCTTCGCTGTGCCGTCGCGAACGAGCTGGACGCCGCGGGCGGCGGCCGCGTGGCTGTGCGGCACCGCTTCGATCCGCATGTCAGCAAGATCGAGCCCGGCCTTTTCGGCGGCGGCACGGATCTTCGCTTCCGGCCCGACCAGGATGGGCACGATCAGCCCGGCCGCGGCGGCATCGAGCGCGCCGCGCAGGCTGACCTCGTCGCAGGGATGCACCACGGCGGTTGCCAGCGGGCCGCGCGCCTTGGCCGTGCCCAGCAACGCGTTGAACCGCTCGTGCCGGCTGAGCCGCACTTCCGGCAGCGGCATCGCCGGCCGCCGCACCTTCTCGGTCGGCGCCGCGACCAGGGCGGTGCCGCGCAGAACCTCGGTGCCCGACTGGTTGACCGCCGTGCACGCGAGGGTGACCCGATGCCGCGCCGGCTCGAGCTCGGTGACCGTCACCGTCGCGGTGATCTCGTCGCCCGGCCCGACCGGGGCGCGGAACTGCAGACTCTGGTCGAGATAGATCGTGCCCGGCCCGGGCAGCCTGGTGCCCAGCACCGCCGAGATCAGGCCCGCCGTCCACATGCCGTGCACGATGATGTGGTGGAACATGTCCCCACGGGCGTAGTCGGGGTCGAGATGTGCCGGATTGATGTCTCCTGAGATATAGGCGAACAGCGCAATGTCATCGGCCCGCAGAATGCGGCGCACGCTCGCGGTATCGCCGACCTTCAGCTCGTCGAAGGTGCGGTTCTCGATCATCGGCGCCGCGAGGGAGGCGGGCACCGGCGCGATATCGTTCATGGCGGCCTCCGGTCAGCGTTCGTGGATGTAGTGCCCGGGTGCTGCGCCGAGCACCGGGTAGCCGGCCTCCTCGCGGCCGAGCGGCGGCGGCGCGGCCGGCGGGCCGGAACGAGCGCCGAGAAAGGCGACCCATTCCGGCCACCAGGAACCGTCATGCTTCGGCGCCTCGTCCTGCCACGCCTCCGGCGCGAGATAGGGCTCGCCGGGGGAACGATCGAGAATCGCGTAGTGGCGATGCGGGTGGCCCGGCTCGCTGACAATGCCGGCATTGTGCCCGCCGGAGGTCAGCACGAAGGTGATGGGACCGCGGTTGAGCAGGTGAAGCTTGTAGACCGAATGCCATGGCGCGATGTGGTCGCGCTCGGTGCCGACGACGAAGAACGGCACGTCGATGTCACCGATGGCGACCGGCCGGCCGCCGGCGGAAAGCCGGCCCTCGGCGAGGTCGTTGTGCAGGAAGAGATGGCGCAGATATTCGGCGTGCATCCGGTAGGGCATGCGCGTCGCGTCCATGTTCCATGACATCAGGTCGTTCGGATGTTCCTGCTCGCCGATGAAGTAGCGGCGGATCATGCGCGACCAGATCAGGTCGTTCGAGCGCAGCATCTGGAAGGCGCCGGCCATCTGCTTGGTGTCGAGATAGCCCTGCTGCCACATCAGGTCTTCCAGGAAGGCAAGTTGCGCCTCGGTGATGAAGAGCTGGAGTTCGCCGGCCTCGGTGAAATCGGTCTGCGCGGCGAAGAGCGTGACGGAGGCGAGGCGGCTGTCATGATCGCGGGCCATGGCGGCGGCGGCGATCGAGAGCAGCGTGCCGCCGAGGCAGTAGCCGGTGGCGTGGATCTTCCGCGCGCCGGTGATGGCGCTGACGGCGTCGAGCGCGGCCATCACGCCATCGGCGCGGTAGTCGTCGAGCGAAAGGTTGCGGTCTTCCTTGTCCGGATTGTGCCAGGAGATCATGAACACCGTGTAGCCCTGCCCGACCAGGTAGCGGACCAGCGAATTCTCCGGCGAGAGATCGAGGATATAGTATTTCATGATCCAGGCCGGAACGATCAGCACCGGCTCCGGCCGCACCGTTTCCGTCACCGGGCTGTACTGGATCAGCTCGATCAGCCGGTTGCGGTAGACCACCCTGCCCGGCGTCACCGCCACGTCGCGCCCCGGCGCGAGCGGGAGCCGGTTCTCCTGGTTCAGCGCGATCTCGGTGTCCTTGAGCAGGTTGCGCAGGCCGGCCCTGACCGAATCCCCGCGGCTCTCGCGGGCCGCGTGCTCGACCTCGGGGTTGAGCATCGGCAGGTTGGCGGGGGCGACCGCATCCAGCGCCTGGCGGATCATGAAATCGACGATGCGTTCATGCGCGGCGTCGACCCCGGCGATGCCCGTCGCCGCATCGTGCCACCAGCGCTCCATCCGGAGGAAATACTCCTTGTAGAGCCGGTAGGGCATGTCCTGCCAGCGGGGATGATCGAAGCGATGGTCGTTGTCGCAGGGCGGCGTCACCGCCTCCTCGAGGCCAAAGGCGACGCGCCAGACCGCCGCCCAGTCCTCCATCGCGCGGCGGGCAAGGTCCATCCGCCTTGTCGGCTGGTTGGCGAGATGCACGGCCCAGTCGCGCCAGGCGAGCGCGATGCCGGCCGGGGCGAGGCCTGCGGTCAGCCGTGCTTCGGCCGCATGCAGCGAGCGGTCGAGCGCATCGGTGGTGGAGACCGGCTCGTTCGGCGCCACCGAGGCGGGCGGCGCCGGCGGCGGCAGGGCCGAGACCCGGGCCCGGGCGGCTTCGGCCGGCGGTTTCGCGTGGCCGGTGGTGCGGGAGCGGCTGGTTTCGGTGGTCACTTTACACGTATCCTCGCAGGGTGGAGATCATCAGGCCATGATGTGCTGGCCGCCATCGACCGGGACGACCGTGCCGGTGATGCGGCCGGCGGCAGGACTGGCGAGAAAGGCGGCGAGGCCGCCGACATCCTCGATCGTCACCAGATGGTGTTCGGGCGCGAGGCGCGCGGCCTCGGCCAGAAGATCGTCGAAATGGTCGATGCCGCTGGCCGCGCGTGTAGCGATCGGACCTGGCGAGAGGGCGTTCACCCGGATGCCCTGCGGGCCGAGTTCAGCCGCGAGATAGCGCACGCTCGATTCCAGCGCTGCCTTCACCGGCCCCATCAGGTCGTAATGCTCGACCACGCGGATCGACCCTTCATAGGAAACGCAGAGCAGTGCCCCGCCGGCGCGCATCAGCGGCTCGGCAAGGCGCGCGCAGCGGATGAAAGAGTGGCACGAGACATCCATCGCCTGGGCGAACCCGGCGGTGGAGGAGTCGATCAGCCTGGCGTGCAGGTCGGCCTTCGGTGCGAAGGCGATGGAATGAAGAAGGAAATCGAGCTTGCCCCAGCGGCGCGCGATCGTGTCGAAAACGGTCTCGAGCGCCCCCTCCTGTTGCACGTCGCAGGGCAGCAGCATCTCGCAGGGCAGGCCGCGCGTGACCGGCTCGACGAAGGATTTCGCCTTGTCGTTCAGATAGGTTGCGCAGAACCGCGCGCCAGCGGCGGCAAAGGCGCGGGCACAGCCGGTGGCGATCGAATGCTCGTTGGCGATGCCGAGCACGAGCCCGACCTTGCCGGAAAGATCGACGACGGGAGGCGCCATCGGCTCAGGCCGCAGTCCGGTCGGTCTCCCGGCGGGCCGCGGCCGGCGGCTGCTGGCCGCCCGAAGACGGAATGCCGGCGCGGAGCATGGCCTCCATCACGCCGAACTGGGCCTGGAAAATCGCCTGCATCAGCGCGAATTCAGCTTCGGCCACGCGCATCATGCTGCCGGCCATCGTCTCGAACAGGACGGGCGAAAAGCTCGATGCGAGGAAGGCGCCCGAGGGTTCGCTCGCATGCTTCGAGTTGAGAGTGCTGGTCATTGTGAACCTCCTTCTTCCCCGAGGCGTCACTGGTGGCACGCAGTCTGGCTGGCGTCGTTGATGCAGGTCAAGCCGGGAACGGGCCTGTCCCGATATGTTCATATCGTCATGTTACACGAGTCCGCGGGACGCTCCGGCGGGCCGGCTGAAAGGAGGCATGATGGGGTGGCGCGCCGGGCTGCGGCGATTGGCGCCGGTCGTGGTGGGGCTGGGTCTCGGGCTCGGCTTCGCGGCACGGCTCGCGGGACAGGAACGGCTTGCGGCCGGTCTGTGGATCGCGCCGGCCATTCTGGTCGCCGCCGAGGTCGCCGTCGATTTCGCGGCCGGGCTGCTTCGCGGCGCGCTGGGCGTCGACCTGATCGCGCTGCTCGCCATCATCGGCTCGATCCTGCTCGGGCAGAATCTGGCGGGCGTGATCATCGCGGGGATGGTGGCGGGCGGCGCGGCGCTCGAGGATTATGCCGGGGCGCGCGCCCGGCGCGAACTTGCCGCCCTGGTCGGACGCACACCCACCACGGCGCATCGCCACACGGATGGCACGATCGAGGACATTCCCGCCGGCGCCGTCGTCATCGGCGACAATCTGCTGGTCAAGCCCGGCGAGGTGGTGCCGGTGGACGGCGCGCTGGGTGACGCCGCGACGCTCGACGAATCGGCGCTGACCGGCGAGCCGCTGCCGGTGACACGGCACGCCGGCGATGCCGTGCGCAGCGGCGTGCTGAACGCGGGCGGGCCGTTCTCGCTCCGGGCGACGGCGACCGCGGATGCCAGCACCTATGCCGCGGTGATCCGGCTCGTCGCCGCCGCCGAACGCGAACGCCCGCCGATGGCCCGGCTGGCCGATCGCTGGGCGCTCGGCTTTCTCGGCGTGACCCTCACGGTCTGCATCGCCGCCTGGCTGGCGAGCGGCGATCCGGTGCGCGCGCTCGCCGTGCTGGTGGTCGCGACCCCCTGCCCGCTCATCCTGGCCACGCCCGTCGCGCTGATCTGCGGCATTTCGCGGGCGGCCGGGCGCGGTGTGATCGTCAAGGGGGGCGGCGCGCTGGAACGCCTTGCCCGCGCCGACATCGCCCTCTTCGACAAGACGGGCACGCTGACCGCCGGCACCCCGTCGATGACCGGGCTCGCGGCGCTGGACGGGTTTTCTCCGGCCGAGGTGCTCCGCCTCGCAGCCTCGCTCGAACAGGTTTCGCAGCACGGCGTGGCCGAGGGAATCGTCACCGCGGGGCGCGCGGCCGGCCGGCTGGTCACGCCCGTCAACGTGACCGAAACGCCGGGTCTCGGCCTCTCCGGCCTGGTCGGCGCCGACCAGGTGATGGTGGGCGGCGCCCGGATGTTCGAGACGGCGGGAATATCGCTGCCGCAAGACGGGCATGTCGCGGCGCGGGCCAATGGTGCCGAGGCGACCGCCTGGGTCGCCGTCAACGGCCAGCCGGCGGGCGCGATCACGCTGACCGACGCGATTCGGCCGGATGCACGGCCGCTGATCGCATCGCTCCGCAATCTCGGCTTCCGCCGGCTGGTGATGCTGAGCGGCGATCGGCCGGAACCGGCGGCGCGGGTCGGCGCCGAACTCGGGCTCGATGCCGTTTATGCCGCGCTGTCGCCGGCGGAGAAGATCGGAAGGGCGCGGGAGGAACGCGCTCACGGCATCACGATGATGATCGGCGACGGGATCAACGATGCGCCGGCATTGGCGGCGGCGGATATCGGCATCGCCATGGGCGCGCGCGGCGCCGCGGCGGCGGCAGAAGCGGCAGAGGTGGTGCTGATGCTCGACCGGCTCGACCGCGTCGCCGAGGCGGTGTCGATCGCACGGCGCACGCGGTTCATCGCGCTGCAATCGATCGTCGCGGGCATGGGACTTTCGATGCTGGCGATGACGGTGGCGGCGGCCGGCTACCTGCCCCCGGTTGCCGGCGCGTTGCTGCAGGAGGCAATCGACGTGGCGGTCATCCTGAACGCGCTGCGCGCGCTCGGCGGCGGCGGGCGATAGCGGCCGGGCCGGATTGCCGCGCAGCCGGCCCGCCCTTCGGGTGCGTGATCCTTTGCGCGATCGCCCGAATTGTGGATCATGATATCTCCTGAACGGCGGAGCACCGATCGCGGGATCTGGGCGGAGACATGACGTGACGGCAGATGCGGGGCGATCCTCGGCGATGGGGTGCGACGTTGCGGCCGCCGGCACGCCGGCCGGGCCATGACCCTGCCCGCGCGCGAGGATCTCGAATTGCGGGTCGGCGGACGGCGCATCGCCGCGGCGCGCTGGCGGGGTCGTGACGACGCGCCGTCCATCGTCTTGCTGCATGAAGGGCTCGGCGCCATCACGCTGTGGCGCGATTTCCCGCCCGCCCTCGCGGCCGCGACCGGCTGTACGGTGCTCGCCTATGACCGGTTCGGCTATGGCCGTTCCGATCCCGCGCCGCTGCCCTGGCCGGTGCACTACATGCACGATGAGGCACTCGGCGTGCTGCCGCGCCTGCTCGACGCCGTCGGGATATCACGCGCAATCACGCTCGGGCATTCCGACGGCGCGTCGATCGCGCTCATCCATGCCGGGGGCATGCAGGATGGCCGGCTGTGCGGAACGATCCTGATCGCGCCGCATCTCTTCGTCGAGGATATCGCGATCGCGCGGATCGAGGCCGCACGCGGGTCCTATGAAACCACCGATCTGCGCGACCGCCTCGCCCGGCACCATCGCGACCCGGACAACGCCTTTTACGGCTGGAACCGCACCTGGCTGAGCCCGGCATTCCGCGCCTGGCGGATCGACGATCATGTGCCGGCGATCGGGGTACCCGTCCTCGCCGTCCAGGGCAGCGACGACGAATACGGCACGCCGGCGCAACTCGCGCTCCTGGCGGCGAATGCGCGCTGCCCGGTCGAGACCCATCTGATCGCCAGGGCAGGACACGCTCCCCACCTCTCGCAGCGCGACGAGGCGTTGCGCCTGATCATTCGCTTCCTGATGCGGATTTTCCGTCCGGAAAGGTGAACCCGCCGCGACAGCGACCATGCTGCGCGACGGTTTTCATTATGATATCGACACGTTACTGGGGCGGTCCATTAGGGCTTGATATAGTCAAAGCCGGCCTTTTCCAGTTGCATGATCCGGACAAGACCGCCCGGAACAATCATCGCCGTGGGCTCCAGTTTCGGCATGTGACCAAGCTTGCGCGCCATCGCCTCCATCGTCTTGTGGCATGCATCGAATTCGATTCCCTCCTGATCCATCGCCGCGACCCGCTTCGCAACGGGCGAGTGCGGAAACAGCATCTTCAATCCCGGGCCGTAGGTGACCACGACGATTTGCACCTTGTCATTACCGAATGCTTCCAGCAGGTTCTGTGCATTGTTCAGCACGAGATTCCAGCGTGCCAGATCGCCCTGGCTGACCTGGATCACCACGTGATGGGTGGCAAAGGCGTGCGGATGTTCGAAAGTCGGATGATCGAAGTTGAAGTTGTTCAGCATCGAGGGATTCGCCCGAGCAATGCCGCGCGACGCGAGAACGGCACAGGCGACGGCAAGCACGAGACCGAAAGCGGATTTCATGGACTGTTCCTCCCAATCCGTTTGTTGATGGAGAACTGTTCCGCCGAGGCAAAACTGTTCTGTTGTGGATCATAGGCGCAACATCGCCGGGGGAACAGCTTAATTGACGCTCCGGCTGGAGCAGTTTCTTATCGGCAAAAACAGGAACGGAATGGAGGAATGCCCATGGACGCAATGGTTTCACCCGCTGCAACCGCGGTTTCCGGCTGGCTCGCCGATTTCGAGGCCGCCCTGGCCAGCGGCGATGCGGCCAAGGTCGCCGCCCTGTTCGGGACCGAATGCTACTGGCGGGATCTGGTCAGTTTCACCTGGAACATCAGGACGATGGAAGGGCATGACGGCATTGCCGACATGCTTCAGGCGAAACTGAGCGAGGTGCAGCCACGGCATTTCGCGATCGACGACATCGCGACCGAGGCAGACGGCGTGACCGAGGGCTGGTTCACCTTCGAGACGGCAGTGGCGCGCGGGCGGGGTCATCTGCGCCTGAAGGGCGGCAAGTGCTGGACGCTGCTGACCACCATGACCGAACTGAAAGGCCATGAGGAACGGCACGGCCGCACGCGCCCGATGGGCGCCGAGCACGGCGTGCATCGCGACCGCAGTTCCTGGCTCGACCGGATCGAGGCCGAGCGCGCCAGCCTCGGCTACACCGAGCAGCCCTATGCCCTGATCATCGGCGGCGGCCAGGGCGGCATCGCCCTCGGCGCGCGGCTCCGCCGGCTCGGCGTGCCGACGATCATCATCGAGAAGAACGAACGCGCCGGCGATTCCTGGCGCCGGCGCTACAAGTCGCTCTGCCTGCACGATCCGGTGTGGTACGACCATCTGCCGTACCTGCCCTTCCCGGATCACTGGCCGGTCTTCTCGCCCAAGGACAAGATCGGCGACTGGCTGGAAAGCTACGTCAAGATCATGGAGCTGAACTACTGGACCAGCACCGAGGCGACCTCCGCGCGCTATGACCAGACGGCGGGCGAATGGGTGGTCGAGGTGATGCGCGAGGGCCAGCCTGTCACGCTGCGGCCGAAACAGCTCGTGCTGGCCACCGGCATGTCCGGCGTGCCGAACCTGCCGGACTATCCGGGCATGGACGAGTTCAGGGGCCAGCAGCACCATTCCAGCAAGCATCCCGGCGGCGAGGCCTGGCGCGGCAGGAAATGCATCGTCATCGGCTCGAACAACTCGGCGCACGACATCTGCGCCGATCTCTGGGAACACGGCGCGGACGTGACGATGATCCAGCGCTCGTCCACGCATATCGCACGCTCGGAAACACTGATGGATCTCGCTCTCGGCGGGCTCTATTCCGAACAGGCGCTGGCGAACGGCATCACCACGGAAAAGGCGGACCTGATCTTCGCCTCGATCCCGTACCGGATCATGGCCGACTTCCAGAAGCCGGTCTATGCAGAGATGAAGCGGCGCGACGCCAGCCTCTACGAACGGCTGGAGAAGGCCGGCTTCATGCTCGATTTCGGCGAGGACGGATCGGGCCTGTTCATGAAATACCTGCGCCGCGGCTCCGGGTATTACATCGATGTCGGCGCATCGGAGCTGATCGCCAATGGCAGCATCAAACTGAAATCGGGCGTCTCGGTGAAGGAAATCCGGCCCCATTCCGTCCTGTTCAGCGACGGCAGCGAATTGCCCGCGGACCTGATCGTCTACGCAACCGGATACGGCTCGATGAACGGCTGGGCCGCTCAGCTGATTTCGCAGGAGGTGGCGGACAAGGTCGGCAAGTGCTGGGGCTTCGGCTCGGACACGAAGAAGGATCCCGGCCCGTGGGAGGGCGAGCTGCGCAACATGTGGAAGCCGACGCAGCAGGACGCGCTATGGTTCCATGGCGGCAACCTGCACCAGTCGCGCCACTATTCGCTCTATCTCGCGCTGCAGCTCAAGGCGTGGATGGAAGGGATCGCCGGCAAGGTCTACGGGCTGCAGGAAGTCTACCACAAGGGCTGAGCCGGCTCCGGCACACCGGTGAATCGCCCGGACCGGGTCCGGACGGCTCACCGGCTGCGCCGTTTGCGGGACGTCAATACCCCATCATGCCCGGACCATACCCGCCATAGCCGCCCATCATGCCCCAACCGCCACCGCCGAAGCCGGGATGGCCATACCCCATGCCGAAGCCGTAGCCGATGTTCGAAAGCCCCGGCAGCAGCACGCTGGCCTGGCCTTTCTGATAGTCGGTCAGATGCGGCAACAACGCCTTCGCGGCCGCCTGCTCTCTTTCATAAGCCTTCTTCCGCAGGTCGAACATCTGTTGCATCAAGGCAAGGCGCTGGTCCGGCGAGAGCGACCACATCATGCCTGGCCGCATCACCCCCCGCACGCCGTTCCACACGTTCTGCTGCGCGTCGGTCACGGCCTTGGCGTAGGCATCCCAGGCGGGGCGCTGGCCATCGGTGATCTTGAGCGTCTCGCGCAGCACGTCGAGCCTTGCGCCGGCGAACTGCCGCCCGGCCTTGCCGCTCAAACCGCCGCGCGCCCAGCCGTAGCCCTGCATCATGCCGGGTCCGTAGCCGCCTCCGGGGCCGTAACCGGCGCCCGGACCAGCGCCGGGCCCCTGCGCCACGGCCATCGCCGTGCCCGCCGCCAGCAGGCCTGCGGCGGCCATGGTCTTCCATACCTTGAACATGGACATGCTCCTTCATCGGATGCGGGACGCCAACGGCGTCCATCAACGCGAACAGGCTAGGAGCAAGATGATTTGCGGTCGTTGACCTCGATCAAGCGGCCGTGAGCGGGCGGTTGGCGCGGGCCAGAACCACGTCGAACAGGATCTGCGCGCCGGTCTCCGCCTCATCCTCGGTGATCGATTCCGCCTCGTTGTGCGACAGCCCGTCCTTGCAGGGCGTGAAGATCATGGCGCTGGGCACCACGCGGGCGATATGGACAGCATCGTGCCCCGCCCCGGAGACCATCTCCCGCGCCGCCAGCCCGCGCCGCCGGCAGGCCTCACGGACGAGATCAACGCAGGCGGCGTCGAACGGCGTCGCCTCGACGCGGAAAACCGGGGTCACCACGATCCCGAGCCCGCGCGCCGCGGCGAGCGCCGCCGCCTGTTCGGGGAATTCCCGCGCGAGGCGGGCGATCTCGGCATCCGACGGGTTGCGGAACTCGGCGGCGAAACGCACCTCGCCGGGAACCACGTTGGGCGAGTTGGGATGAACGCTCAGCCGCCCGACCGTGCCGCGCCCCAACTCACCGCATTCGCGCATCAGCCGCTCGACCAGGAGAACGATCTCCGCGGCTCCGGCCAGCGCATCCCGCCGGGCGGCGGGCGGCGTGGTGCCGGCATGGGAGTCGCGGCCGGTCAGCACGATATCGAACCAGACCTGCGCCTGCGCGCCGGTGACGATGCCGACCGCCTCACCTCCCGCCTCGAGCAACGGCCCCTGTTCGATGTGCAGTTCGAAGAACGCATCGGCCGGGCGATGGGTCGCTGGTTCCGCTCCCTCGGCGCCGATCGCGGCCAGTGCCTCGGCGACGGTCACGCCCGAAGCGTCGCGCAGGGCACGGATCGCCGCCTCGGGCTGCACGCCGGCCCAGACCGCGCTGCCCATCATCGCGCGGCCGAAGCGGCAGCCTTCCTCATCGGTCCAGTTGACCAGCTCGAGGGGCGCCTCGGTGACGATGCCGAGCTCATCGAGCGTGCGCATCACCTCGAGCCCGGCAAGAACGCCGAGCGCGCCGTCGAACTTGCCGCCGGTAGGCTGGCTGTCGAGATGCGAGCCGAACATCACCGGCAAGCGGTTCGGATCGCGCCCTTCGCGGCGGGCGAACATGTTGCCCATCGTGTCGGTGCGCAGGCTGAGCCCGGCGGCGGCGCACCATTCGGCGAAACGGGCGCGTCCCGCGCGGTCCACCTCGGTCAGCGTCACGCGGTTGACCCCGCCTTTCGGCGTCGCGCCGATCTCGGCCATGTCCATCAGCGCGCGCCAGAGGCGGGCGCCATCGATCCGGTAATTCGTGCCTTGCGTCATGCCGGCATGATGGCCTCCGGCGCCGCCGGCGCGCAAGACCGCCCCTTGCGCAGCCGCGCCGACACGGAACATTATGACGCAACGGAAAACGGGGATACGCCATGAAAACAATCGGTCATTTCATCAACAACGAGACCGTCGCGGGCACGGGGGCGGAGCGTCTGCCCGTCTTCAACCCGGCGACCGGGGCGCAGACCGGCGCGGTGGCGGTGGCGACAGCGGCGGAAATCGAGGCGGCGATCGCCGCGGCGCGCGCCGCCTTCCCCGCCTGGGCCGCCACCCCGCCGCTCCGCCGGGCGCGGATCATGTTCCGCTTCAAGGAACTCGTCGAGCAGCACAAGGACGAGCTGGCGAAGGCGATCACGCTGGAACACGGCAAGGTCATTTCCGATGCCGGCGGCGAAGTGGTGCGCGGCCTTGAAGTGGTGGAATTCGCCTGCGGCATTCCCGAACTGCTGAAGGGCGATTATTCACGCAATGTCGGCACCAACATCGACAGCTACTCGTTCCGCGCGCCGCTCGGCGTCGTTGCCGGCATCACGCCGTTCAACTTCCCGGTGATGGTGCCGATGTGGATGTTCCCGATGGCGATCGCCTGCGGCAACTGCTTCATCCTCAAGCCCTCGGAAAAGGACCCCTCGCCCGGCCTGTTGCTCGCCGAACTGCTGAAGGAAGCCGGGCTACCGGCAGGCGTGTTCAACGTGATCAACGGCGACCGTACCGCCGTCGACGCGCTGCTGACCGACCCGCGCATCGCCGCCGTCAGCTTCGTCGGCTCGACGCCGATTGCCGAGCACATCTACCGCACCGCCTCGCATCACGGAAAGCGCGTGCAGGCGCTGGGCGGCGCCAAGAACCACATGATCGTCATGCCCGACGCCGATCTCGACCAGGCGGTCGACGCGCTGATCGGCGCCGCCTACGGCTCGGCCGGCGAGCGCTGCATGGCGATCTCGGTCGCCGTCGCGGTGGGCGGCATCGCCGACCCGCTGGTCGAGCGAATCGCGAGCCGGGCGCGCAGCCTGAAAGTCGGCCCCGGGCTCGACCCCGAGGCCGAGATGGGGCCGCTGATCACCAGGGAACACCAGGCGAAGGTCGAATCCTATATCGAGGCCGGCATCGCGGAAGGGGCGCGCCTCGTCGTCGATGGCCGCGGCCTGAGATTGCAGGGCCACGAGGACGGCCATTTCGTCGGCCCGACCCTGTTCGACCATGTCCGGCCCGGGATGAAGATCCACCGCGAGGAGATCTTCGGCCCGGTGCTCTCGGTGGTGCGCGAGGCGAATTTCGATGGCGCGGTGAGGATCATCAACGAGCACGAATTCGGCAACGGCACCTCGATCTTCACCCGCGATGGCGACGCCGCGCGCAGCTTCGCCGACCAGATCGAGGTCGGCATGGTCGGCATCAACGTGCCGATCCCGGTGCCGATGGCGTTCCACTCCTTCGGCGGCTGGAAACGCTCGGCCTTCGGCGATCACGGCATGCACGGCCATGAAGGCGTGCATTTCTACACCAAGCTGAAGACCATGACCTCGCGCTGGCCGACCGGCATCCGCGCCGGCGCCGAATTCGCGATTCCGACCATGCGGTAAGCAGAGCCACCGGCCCGATTGTTGCAGGGCCGGCCCTGTGCCGGCCCATCCGCGGCTTAACCAGCCTCAGATGACCGACGCGAAATCGGTCCGGTCAGGCGGACCGGGAGCAAAAAGGAAGCGCGCGCGTTCGCCGCCGAGACCGATCAGCGCCGAGGACACGGTGCCGAACCCGCCACGCGGGCCGACATTGAGCGCAGTGTCGGCGGGCGGGGCGCGATCCGCCAGCAGCGCCCGCCAGGCGGTCCACGCATCGGCGGCGGGATCGGGGCGGGGGGCAGCCTCGAACGCACCGCGATAGCGGGCAATGCGCGGGCTGTCCGGATCGTTCGGGTCGTGCGGGGTGATCATGGTGATGCCGGGGTCGAGCCGCATCGTCTCCGGCGCGCCGCGTTCCAACCCGCGCAGGACGTATCCGCCGGCGGCATCGGCGACGAGCAGGTTGAAGCTGCGGTAGCGCCCGGCATCCAGCCGGGCGAGCCGCGCCGCCGCCGCCGCCGCCGAGCGCTCCTCCAGTGCCATCAGCGGCAGCGCGCCCCGGCTCGCCTTGTCCGGCGTG
>NZ_AFPR01000488.1:0-1373 GCF_000219295.1 Acidiphilium sp. PM | reverse complement strand
TCTGTTGATTTCCACTGAGAAGTGTTGGGGTGGAACGGCCCACGGCATCGGATGTGCCAAGATGAGGTCGCTCAATTGACCATCATGAAAGGGCCGTTCCGATGGAATTTAAACGGATATCGATTGACACGTCGAAGCATATTTTCACGATACACGGCGTGGATGTGCATGATCGTGTCATTTTGCGGCGGGAGCTGCGACGTGGACAGATTGAATCCTTTTTCGCCAGGTTGCCGGCGACGGAGATTGCTCTGGAAGCCTGTGCGGGGAGCCATCATTGGGGCCGAAAATTTGGCGCCATGGGTCACCGGGTCAAGCTGATCCCGCCGCAATACGTGAAGCCCTTCGTCAAGCGCGGCAAGAACGATCGCAACGACGCGGAAGCGATCAGTGAGGCGGCCTCGCGGCCGAACATGCGGACCGTGCCGGTGAAGACGGTCGACGAGCAGGCTGCGACGATTGTCGTAAAGCACCGAGAGATGCTGGTCGGGCAACGGACGCAGGCGATCAACGCTTTGCGTGGCCACGCAGCTGAATTCGGTATCGTCGCCGCCAAAGGTTGCGGCAATGTTGAGGCGCTGGTCTGCGTTCTGACAAGCCAGCCCGCCATCCCCGACGGCGCCCGGACGATGTTTGCCCAGATGGGACGGCATGTCGCTGAACTCGATCAGAAGATCCGGGAGATCGACCGGCAACTGCTTGAGCAGCATAAGGCCAACCCGGTCAGTCAGCGTCTCGCTGCGATCCCCGGTATCGGGCCAATTACCGGGATTACCATAGCCCTGTCGGTAAACCCGGCAAATTTCGAGAGTGGCCGCCACTTCGCTGCGTGGCTGGGACTGACGCCACGAGAACATTCGACAGGTGGAAAACATCGCCTTGGCCGGATCAGCAAGGCGGGCAATGAGCGGTTGCGCCAGTTACTGGTCGTCGGCGCGATGGCGGTGGTTCGATACGCCAAGCCGGGCAGCAAATCGGCAAATACCTGGCTGTTGCAATTGCTGGAGCGCCGGCCGCGCAAGATCGCGGCGATCGCTCTGGCCAACAAGATCGCCCGGATCATCTGGGCGATGATGGCGCGCGGCGAGGCATACCGGCGGCAGCCGGCAGCAGCCTGACCGCGGCCGGTGCCAGGGAGGCAAGAGCGATAGAAGAAGATGGCGATCGGTCGAACCGACGAATGGCGACAATCCAGCCGGGGTCAACGGCACATCGATGCCGCAGAAGTGTTTGGACGTCATTCGCGGAACCCATCTGGGCCAGCGGCCATGATGCCGCGCCAACAGGCCGGACACATGACCGCATTCGTGCCGCCGCCAAATTCTCGCACCGTCGATCTTGAATCCCGGGCCGTTCCACACATGACCCGGGAA
>NZ_AFPR01000489.1:0-26191 GCF_000219295.1 Acidiphilium sp. PM | reverse complement strand
TCTCGATCGGGTCGAGCAGGGCGCCGCCGCGGGCGGCGACGCGCTGGCGGGTGGCCTCGATCGTGTTGCGGATCGCCGCGTCCTTCAGCTGCGGCAGGCGGGAGAGGACGAGGCCGGTGCGCAACGGCCGGAACGCCTCGATCCGCAGCGGCGCGCCCTGGCCGAGCAGGGAGGCGGCGCGCGCCATCACCGCGCCGGGGACAGCGAAGGGGACGATCTTGAGGGTTGCCAGCATGTCGCCAGGGGCGACGGGTGTGGCATCCGGCAGGGTGCCGAGGGCGATCGCCTCGTCGAGCCCGTTGAGGGCGGCGATGGCGGCGGCATCAAGGCGGAACAGGCCGCTTGTTTCGGCGAAGACGTTGACGCGGCCATGCACCGGCGCGGCGACGCGCAGACCGGGGCCGGCGAAATGGGCGCCGAGGCGGCGGGCGGCATCTTCCTCCGGCACATCGCCCGGTTCGAGCCGGGCGACGGTGACCTCGGCATGGCCGGCGGCGCGCAGGGCGGCGATCAGCGCGTCATCGAGCACCGCACCCTTGTGGATGACGCGGTCGCGCGTCTTGAGGCTGTGGGCGAGGATGGCGCCGGCGAGATCGGCCGCGAGCGGGGCGGCGCCGAAGATCATGGCGCGGCGAGGCGACCGCGGCGGGCGGCGACGATTTCGGCAATGATCGACAGGGCGATCTCGGGCGCGGTGACGGCTCCGATATCGAGGCCGACCGGAGCGCGGATGCGGGCGAGCGCGGCATCGTCGACCCCGGCGGCGCGCAGGCGATCGAGCCTAGCGGCGTGGGTTTTCCGCGAGCCGAGCGCGCCGACATAGAACGGATCGGCGGCCAGCGCCCGGCGCAGCGCCGGATCGTCGAGCTTGGGGTCGTGCGTGAGGGTGACGACGGCGGTGCGGGAATCGAGGCCGAGGCGGTCGAGCGCCTCGTCCGGCCAGTCGGTCGCGATGGCGACGCCGGGGAAGCGATCCGCGGTGGCGAAGGCGCGGCGGGGATCGACCACGGTGACGGCGAAGCCGGAGGCCAGCGCGAAGGGTACCAGCGCCTGGGCGATGTGCACCGCGCCGATGACGAGCAGCCGGGGGGACGGGTTGCGCGATTCGATGAACCAGGCGTCGTCATCGATCGTGACGGTGCCGCTGCGGTCGGCGGCGAGCATGGAAGCGGCCTCGGCGGCAAGTGCGGTGGGGGCGGCCTCGTCCGGCAGGATGAAGGCCGCGCCGGTGGCGAGGTTGGTCGCGAAGGCGACCGGGCGGCGGGCGGCGGCGGCTTCGCGCAGGGCGGCGAGATGGGCGGCCTTCACGAGAGCTTTTCCACGAAGACCGAGACCTTGCCGCCACAGGCGAGGCCGACTTCCCAGGCGCGTTCGTCGGTGACGCCGTAATCGAGGCGCTGCGGCGTGCCGGTTTCGATGCTGCGCTGGGCGGCCTCGGCCACCGCGCCCTCGATGCAGCCGCCGGAGACCGAGCCGGCGATGCGGCCGGAGGCGGTGACGGCCATGCGGCTACCGACGCGCCGCGGCGAGCTGCCCCAGGTGCTGGTGACGGTGGCGATGGCCACCTGCTCGCCTTCCTCGTGCCAGGCGGCGGCGATTCCGAGAATGTCCTCGGCGTCGGATGCGGTGTCGCTCATTGGCGGGTCTCCCACAGGGCGGCGGCCTGCAGACGCGGCGGCGCCTCGCCCGACAGGGCTTGGACCAGGCTGCGCAGGCTGGCCAGGTTATGCACCGGGCGGAACTCGTCCACATAGGGCAGCATCGCCCGTGCGCCTTGCGATTTCGGCGCGAAGCCATCGTAGCGCAAGAGCGGGTTGAGCCAGATCAGCCGGCGCGAGGAGCGGTGCAGCCTTGCCATGTTGTCGGCGAGGCCGACGGCGCCCTCGCGGTCGAGCCCGTCGGTGACGAGAAGGACGACGGCGCCCTGCGCCAGCACGCGGCGGGCCCAGAGCCGGTTGAACTGGCCGAGCGCCTCGCCGATGCGGGTGCCGCCCGACCAGTCCGGCACCGCGCCGGCAACCTGCTCGAACGCCTCTTCCGGGTCGCGCCGGGCGAGCTGGCGGGAGATGTTGGTCAGCCTTGTGCCGAAGAGGAAGGTGGTCACGCGGTCGCGCTCGTTGGCGACGGCATGGAGGAAGTGCAGCAGGATCTGCGCGTAGCGGGCCATCGAGCCGGAAATGTCGCACAGGACGACGAGCGGCGGCGGGCGGGTGAGCGGCACGCGGCGGGCGATGTCGAACACCTCGCCGGAATGGCGCATCGAATCGCGCAGGGTGCGCTTGAGATCGACCCGGCAGCCGCGGGCGGCGAGGCGGAAGCGGCGGGTGCGCCGTTCGTCGAGCGGGAGGGTGAGGCGGGCGATCTCGGCCTTGGCGGCGGCGATCTCCTCGGCGCTCATCGCCTCGAAATCGAGGGATTCGAGGCGTTCCTGGCCAGAGGCGGAGAGCAGCGCGTCGACCTCGCGGCGTTCGTCGGGGCGGGGTTCCTGCTCGCGCGACTTGGCCGCCTGCATCGCCTCGGCAAGGCGGCGGGCGCCGGCGGCGGCCTTTTCCTCGCGCGGGGCGCGGCCATCCATCGCTGCCAGCATCTGGGCGAATTTGGCGGCGTCGGGGTTGCGCCAGAAGACCGAGAAGGCCTGGTCGAACAGCAGCGCGTGCTCGTGCCGGCGCAGCATCACCGCCTGCAGCGCCGCTCGCATCACCCGCCGGTCGGTGATGTCGACATGGGTGAGCGCCTCGGCGGCGGCGATGACCTCGCCGGGGCCGACAGGCAGGCCGGCGCGCCGGAGCAGGCGCGCGAAATGCATCACGTTCGGCGCGAGCCGGCCCGTATCGGAGGCACTCATGCCGCCTGGATCGCCTCCCCGGTCAGGCGGGCGGCGGTTTCGCCACGGATTTTGGCGATGTCGTCCTGGTATTTCAGCAGGGCGCCGAGCGTGTCCTCGACCGCGGCGGGGGCGAGCTCGACCTCGTCCAGCGCGGCGAGGGCGGAGGCCCAGTCGATCGTTTCGGCAACGCCGGGGAGCTTGAAGATGTCGGTGGTACGGATGCGCTGGACGAACTCGACCACCTGGGCGGAGAGCTTCGCCGGCACGCCGGGCGCGCGGGCAGCGAGGATGGCGCGCTCGCGGGCGGCATCGGGGTAGTCCACCCACTGGTAGAGGCAGCGGCGGCGGATCGCGTCGTGCACCTCGCGGGTGCGGTTGGAGGTGATGACGACGACGGGCCGGGTGGAGGCGGCGATCGTGCCTAGCTCGGGGATGGTGATCTGGAAATCGCCCAGCAATTCGAGGAGGAAGGCTTCGAAGGGCTCATCCGCGCGGTCGAGCTCGTCGATTAGCAGGACGGCGGGCGGCAGGCCAGGATCGATCGCCGAGAGCAGCGGCCGGCGGAGCAGGAATTCGGCGGAATAGAGCGTCTCGCGCAGGGAGGCGCGGCTGGCGCCGCCGGATTCGGCCAAGCGGATTTCCATCAGCTGGCGGGCGTGGTCCCACTCATAGGCGGCGGCGGCGAGATCGAGCCCGTCATAGCATTGCAGGCGCACGAGGCGCCGGCCGAGTTGCTCGGCCAGCACCTTGGCGATCTCGGTCTTGCCGGTGCCGGGCTCGCCCTCAAGGAAGAGCGGGCGGCCCATGGCGAGGGCGAGATGAACGCTGGTCGCCAGCGCCCGGTCGGCAACGTAGTTGCCGCGGGCGAGCAGTTCGGCGGTTTCGGCGACGGTGCGCGGGAGGGAGGTTTCGGTCATCCAAGGAATTTAGAAATGACCAGCGCCACGACAACGGCGGAAATGATGATGGGGACCCAGATTCCGAGCGGCAGACCGGCGATGACCGGATTGCTGCGGTCCTCGCCATGGGCGGGGTGGGCGTGGTCGTGGGCGTGATCGGCCATGCTGGTCGTCTCCTTGGTGGGGGTCGGTGCTGGTGCGGGTGCGGCTTCGGGCGCGGGCGCGAGCCGTTCGGAAAATTTCGTGAAGAAGGATTCGGCGTAGGATTTCGCCACCGAATCGATCAGGCGGGCGCCGAGCTGGGCCATCTTGCCGCCGATCTGCGCGGAGACCTGATAGGTCAGCTTCGTGCCGCCCTCGGCATCGGCGAGCTGCACCTTCGCCCCGCCCTTGGCGAAGCCGGCGACACCGCCCTGCCCTTCGCCGGAAATCGTGTAGGCGTTGGGCGGGTCGAGATCCGCCAGCGTCACCTTGCCATTGAATCGCGCGGAAATCGGGCCGATCTTGGCAGCGACCGTCGCGGTCATCTCGGTTTCGGAGAGCTTTTCAATGGTTTCGCAGCCCTGTATGCATGCCTTGAGGACTTCGGGGTCGTTCAGCGCGGCCCAGACCGCCTCGCGCGGCGCAGCAATCAGCCGTTCTCCCGACATTTCCATGGGGCGTGCTCTCCTTCGTGACCGTGTTCCGTTACCGCATCTTTAGTTTGAGGCCGCCGCGCGCGCAAATCCGCCCTGCCCTGCCTTGCGGCATCTTGAAAGCGGTGCGTCGATGCACCCGCAGGTGAACGAGCTTGCCGCACTCGCACCGTTCTTCGGCACTCTGGCAAGTTTCGCGCTGCTGCCCGGCGCGGCGCCACGAATCTGGCACCGATACATGGTGCGGATCAGCCTGTTCTGGGTGGGGCTCGGCCTCGTGCTTGGGGCCGAGGCCGCCGGGCCGGCGGCGGCGCTGACGCAGCTGTGGCATTCAGGACTGGTCGATTTCCTCCCCTTCATCGCGGTGCTGATGGCACTCTACACTTTGGGCGGCGGCGTGCTGATCGCCGGCGGGCCGTGGGGACGGCCGGGCGGCAACCTCCTGCTGCTGGCGGCGGGCACGCTGCTCGCCTCGGCGATGGGCACGATCGCGGCCTCGCTGCTGCTGATCCATCCGCTGCTGTCGGCGAACGCGGCGCGGCGCGAGGTGCGGCACCTGGTGCTGGCGTTCATTTTCGTCGTCGCCAATGCCGGGGGCGCGCTGACTCCGCTCGGTGACCCGCCGCTGCTGATCGGCTTTTTGCGCGGGGTGCCGTTTTTCTGGCCGTTGTTCAACCTTGCCGGGCCGATGCTGGTGGTGGTCTTGCCTGTGCTGGCCCTCACCTTCGCCATCGACTGGCGACTGGCGCGGCGTGAGCCGGTGCGGCCGGCTGAGCGGATCAGGGTGCGTGGCGGCGCCAATCTGGCGATGCTGGGCATCTTCATCGCGGTGCTCACGGTGGCCGGCATCGTGCCGGGACCGGAGATCGCGATCGGGCCGGCATCGCTGCCGGCGGGGCAGATCGCGATCACGCTGACAGCAATCGTCTTCGTCGCGGCATCCGAGCGGGTCACGCCGCGGGCAATCCGCGCGCGCAACCAGTTCGCCTGGGCGCCGATGCGCGAGATCGCCATCCTGTTCTTCGCGATCTTCGCGACGATTCCGCCGGTGTTGCGCACCGTGACGGCGGCGGGGCTGCCGCAATCGGCGGCGGGGTGGTTCTGGGCCTCGGGCCTGTCCTCGGCATTTCTCGATAGCGGGCCGACCTATCTGATGTTCTTCGAGGCGGCGGGCGGCAACGCGGCGCAGCTGATCGCCCCGCCGGCGACGCTGCTCACGAGCTTCGCCGCCGGCTCGGTGCTGTTCGGCGGGCTGACCTATCTCGGCAATGCGCCGAACCTGATGATCCGCGCGATCGCCGCTCGGCGGGGCGTGCGGATGCCGGGCTTCTTCGGTTATATGCTGGCAGCATCCGCAGTGCTGCTGCCGCTCTTCGCGCTGACGACGCTGATCTTCTTCGCGGGCTGACGCCGCCTCAGGCGAGGCGGCCCTCGCCTTCCAGCGCAGCCTCGATCTGTTCGAGGCTGCGCCCCTTGGTCTCGGGCACCAGGAACCAGGTGAAGACAAGGGTAATCAACGTCATCGCCGCGTAGATCAGGAAGGTCGGGCCGCGGCCAAGACCGTGGACGAGGTCGAGAAAAGTGATCGAGACCAGCATGTTGAACGCCCAGTTGGCGATGGTCGCGAGCGACATGCCGCGGCCGCGCACCGCGAGAGGGAAGATCTCGGCAATCAGCAGCCAGAAGACCGGACCGAGGCCGATGGCGAAGAAGGCGACATAGGCGGCGACCGAGATCACCGTGACCCAGGCGAGGCCACCCTGCATTCCGGCCATGAAGCCGCCGGCGACGGCGAGCAGGGTGACCAGCATGCCCGACAGGCCAACCAGCAGCAGGCGGCGACGGCCGGCGGAATCGAGCAGGCGCATGGCGACGAAGGTCATCACCACGTTCACGAGGCCGACGCCGGCGGTGGCGAGGATGGAGACCGAAGCGGAGGACAGGCCGGCCTTCTGGAAGATGGTGGGCGCGAAATAAATGACCGTGTTGATGCCAGTGATCTGCTGGAACACCGCAAGGCCGATGCCGACGATGAGCGGCATGCGGGCGCGCGGCTCCAGCAGGACGGACCAGGGGGCCGTCGCGCGGCCTTCGCGGGCAAGATCCTGCCGGAGGTCACGCAGTTCGCTCTCGACATCGTGCCCTCCGCGCAGGAAGGCGAGCGATTTGCGCGCAGCCTCACGATGGCCCTTGCCGGCCAGCCAGCGCGGGCTCTCGGGCAAGACCAGCATGCCGGCGAACAGGATGACACCCGGTAGGGCGCCGAGCGCGAGCATCCAGCGCCAGCCATCGCCGCCATGGGAGAACAGGTAGCCGACGCCGTAGGATACCACGATGCCGATGGTGATGTAGGCCTGGTTGATCGTCACGACCGCGCCGCGCTTGTCGCGCGGCGACATCTCGGAAAGGTAGAGCGGCGTGAGCATCGAGGCGACGCCAATGGCGCCGCCGACAAGGACGCGGCCGGCGAGCAGGATTGCCACGCTCCAGGCTGCAGCGGAAAGCAACGCGCCGAGGACGAAGACCGCCGCCGTGACCAGCAGGACGGGGCGGCGGCCGAATTTGTCGGACAGGGTGCCGGCGACGGCAGCGCCTACCGCCGCGGCGCCGAGAGCGATGGCGACGACCACGCCCTGCATTGCCGGGCCGAGGTGAAAGACGTGCCGGATGAACAGCAACGCACCCGAGATCACTCCGGTGTCATAGCCGAACAGAAGTCCGCCGAGACCCGCGATGATGGCGATCACCGTGAAATTCATGGCCTTCTCCCGATCGCCGCCGGGAGGGCGGCTCTATCGGGAGATAGACAGCGAGGCTACCGTTTCAATGCGGCGGCCTGGGCGGCAAGCTTGGCGATTCCCGCCCAGTCGCCGGCGCGCAGCGCGGCGGCAGGGGTGAGCCAGGAACCGCCGACGCAGATCACGTTGGCGAGAGCCAGGTAATCGGGCGCGGTGGTGGGAGTGATTCCGCCGGTCGGGCAGAAGGTGACCTCGTGGATCGGCGCGCCGATTGCCTTCAGCATCGGGATACCGCCGGCCTGCTCGGCCGGAAAGAATTTTTGGTAGCGGAAACCGGCCTCGAGCAGGTGCAGCACCTCGGTCGGCGTTGCGGCACCGGGGAGGAATGGCACGCGGCTTTTCGCCGCCGCGGCATGCACGGCGGGACTGGAGCCGGGCGAGACGACGAATTTGGCGCCGGCTTCCTCGACCTCGCGATATTGCGACGGGGTGAGCACGGTGCCGGCGCCGACGACCATTTCGGGGACCGCTTCGGCCATCGCCGCGATCGCTTCCATCGCCGCCTTCGTGCGCAGCGTGACCTCGACGACGCCGACGCCGCCCTCGATCAGGGCGCGGGCGAGCGGGACGGCATCCGCCGCGTTGTCGATCGTCAGGACCGGGATGACCGGCGAGACGGCGAGCAGGGCATCGAGCCCGTCCTGGCGGTTCATGCGAAGACGCTCGCGCCGAGATCGGCCCCGGCGACGGCGGCGCGGAAGGCGCCGAACAGGTCGCGGCCGATGCCGTGGTGATGCGCCGAGAGATCGACCTCCGGGAGCGGCCGCGCCGCGAATTCCGCCTGATCCACCTGAACCTCCAATATGCCGGCCTCGCAGTCGAGCCTGATCATGTCGCCATCCCTCACCTTCGCCAGCGCGCCGCCGCAGGCGCTTTCCGGCGTCACGTGGATCGCCGAGGGCACCTTGCCGGAGGCGCCGGACATCCGCCCGTCGGTGACGAGGCCGACCTTGAAGCCGAGATCCTGCAACACGCCGAGGGGCGGTGTCAGCTTGTGCAATTCGGGCATGCCGTTCGCCTTCGGGCCCTGATGGGTGACGATGGCGACGAAATCGCGGTGCAGTTCGCCGGCCTTGAACGCCTCCTGCATCGCTTCCTGGCTGCGGAAGACGCGGGCCGGGGCGACGACGACGCGGTGCTCGGGCTTGACGGCGGAGATTTTGGTGACCGCCTGGCCGAGATTGCCGTGCATGATGCGCAGGCCGCCATCCTTGCTGAAGGGCTCGGTCGCATCGCGGAGGATGTCGCGGTTGAGGCTTGCGGCCGGGGCGGGTTTCCAGCGCAGGACCTTTTCCTCCAGCACCGGCTGGTCGCGATAGGCCTGCAACCCGTCCGGGCTCCAGACGGTGCGGGCATCGCCGTGCAGCAGGCCGGCATCGAGCAGGGCGCCGATCAGCACCGGCATCCCGCCGGCGGCCTGGAAATGGTTCACGTCGGCACTGCCGTTGGGATAGATGCGGGTGAGCAGCGGGATGTGTTCGGAGAGATCGGAGAAATCCTGCCAGGTGATGGCGATGCCGGCGGCGCGGGCCATGGCGACGAGGTGGATGGTGTGGTTGGTCGAGCCGCCGGTGGCGAGCAGGCCGATCATGCCGTTGACCACCGTCCGCTCGTCGACCATCTGGCCGACCGGGGTGAATTCGTTGCCGCGGGCGGTGATTTCGAGGATGCGCTTCGCCGCCGCACCGGTCAGCGCGTCGCGCAGCTCGGTGTTGGGGTTGACGAAGGAGGCGCCGGGCAGATGCAGGCCCATGATCTCCATCAGCATCTGGTTAGAGTTGGCGGTGCCGTAGAAGGTGCAGGTGCCGGGGCTGTGATAGGCGCCGATTTCGGACTCGAGCAGTTCCTCGCGGCCGACCATGCCCTCGGCGTAGAGCTGGCGGACGCGGGACTTCTCGGTGTTGGAAATGCCCGACGGCATCGGCCCGGCGGGGACGAAGATCGAAGGCAGGTGGCCGAAGGACAGGGCGGCGATGACGAGGCCGGGGACAATCTTGTCGCAGACGCCGAGCAGCAGCGCGCCGTCGAACACGTCATGCGAGAGGGCGATGGCGGTGGCCATGGCGATGACGTCGCGCGAGAAGAGCGAAAGCTCCATCCCTTCCCGCCCCTGGGTGACGCCGTCGCACATCGCCGGCACGCCGCCGGCGACCTGGGCGATGCCGCCGGCCTCGCGCACCGCATGCTTGATGAGGTCGGGGAAGCGGCCGAAGGGCTGATGCGCCGAGAGCATATCATTATAAGATGTGACGATGCCGATATTCGGCTTGTCGTCGCGCTTGAGGTCGTCCTGCTCGGCCTTGGCACAGCCGGCCAGGGCGTGGGCGAGATTGGCGCAGCCGACCGCGCTGCGGTGCACGCCGCGCGAAATCAGCGCACCGGTGCGGGCGAGATAGGCGGCGCGCCCGGCCTCGCTGCGCGCCCTGATCCGGTCGGTGACCCGTGCGATCGCATCCTGAACCATGTCTTTGCTCCTCGCAGTGCGCGCGGCCCGTGCGGGGGCGCGTCAGTCGCCGGCGCCGTAGCCGGCCTGTTCGTCGAACCAGGTGCGGCCGTCGCGGACGATCATCGCCACCGCCTCGGACGGGCCCCAGGTGCCGGCGGTGTAGAGCTTGGGACGGTCGCCGGCGGATTTCCAGGCATCCAGGATGGATTCGGTCCATTCCCAGGCGGCCTCGACCTCGTCGCGCCGCATGAACAGGGTGGCGTTGCCGCGCACCACATCCATCAGCAGGCGCTCGTAGGCATCCGGCATGTGGTTGTTCTTGAAGGTTTCGGCAAAGCTCAGGTTGAGCGGGGCGTTGCGCAGGCGCAGGCCGCCGGGGCCCGGTTCCTTCGTCCACAGATGCAGGCGGATATGCTCGTCCGGCTGCACGCGGATGACGAGGCGGTTCGGCATCGCGTGATCCGAGCCGGTGGGGAAGATCCAGTAGGGCACCGGCTTGAACTGGATGACGATTTCCGAGACCTTCTCGGGCATCCGCTTGCCGGTGCGCAGATAGAACGGCACGCCGGCCCAGCGCCAGTTGCGGACCTCGACCTTGAGGGCGGCGAAGGTTTCGGTGGTGGAGCCGGGGGCGATGTCCTTTTCCTCGGCATAGGATTTCACCGGGCCGCCTTTGATCGCGCCGGCGCGGTACTGGCCACGGACGGATTTTGTTGCGATATCGTCACGGGAAATCGGAGCGAGGGATTTCAATACCTTGATCTTCTCGTCGCGCACTTCCTCGCGGTCGAGCGTTGCTGGCGGCTCCATCGCCACGAGGCAGAGCAGCTGCATCAGGTGGTTCTGGATCATGTCGCGCAGCGCGCCGGTATGGTCGTAATAGCCACCGCGATCCTCGACGCCGACGGTCTCGGCGACGGTGATCTGCACATGGTCTATGCCGTTATGGTTCCAGACCGGTTCGAACAGCGAGTTGGCGAAGCGCAGGACCAGGAGGTTCTGCACCGTTTCCTTGCCGAGATAATGATCGATGCGGAAGATGTTGCGCTCCTCGAACACCGCGCCGACACGATCGTTGATGGCGCGGGCGGAGGCAAGGTCGTGGCCGATCGGCTTTTCCAGCACGATGCGGGTTTCAGGCGTTTGCAGGCCGTGGGCGTGGATGTTGTCGGCGATCGGGCCGTAAAGCTCGGGAGCGGTGGCGAGGTAGAAGACGCGGATCTGGCGCGGTTCGTCGCTGAGCAAAGTGGCAAGTTCAGGCCAGCCGCGCGCGGCCTTGGCGTCGACGGAGACGTAGTGCAGCCGGGCGAGGAAGCGGGCAAGAACCTCGGGGTCGAGCTTGTCGGCGATGAATTCGCGCAGACTGGCCTCAACGAGTTCGCGAAACCCCTCGCCCGTCATGTCGGTTCGGGCAGAGCCGACGATGCGGGACGTTTCCGGCAGTTGACCATCGAGATCGCGGAGGTAAAGCGCGGGCAGAAGCTTGCGGCGCGCGAGATCGCCGGTGCCGCCGAACACCACGTAGTCGAACGGGTCGATGATGGGCTGGGAAAAATTCATGGGTCAAAATAATCCCTGGTTGCCGCTGCCCCGTATAGGCCGGGCCGCCGGTCAACTCAACACCGGCGGTCCGCTTGCGTTCAGTTCATGCAGTTGCCGCCATCGACGTTGAGCGTCTGGGCGACGACGTATTCCGCCTCGTCGGAGGCGAGGAAGATGGCGGCACCGACCAGATCGTCCGGCCGGCCCATCCTTCCATAGGGCACGGCAAGGCCGACCTGACGCTTCTTCTCGCCAACCGGCAGGCTTTCATATTTCGCGAACAGCACATCGACCTCTTGCCACATCGGCGTGTCCACCACGCCGGGGGAGATGGCGTTGACACGGATGCCGTGGCGGATCAGGTCGAGCCCGGCAGACTGGGTGAGACTGATCACCGCCGCCTTGGTGGCGCAATAGACGCCGACCAGCGCCTCGCCGCGGCGGCCGGCCTGAGAGGCCATGTTGATGATCCGCCCGCGCCGGCCGTTGGCGATCATCTGCCGGGCGACCGCCTGCAGGGTAAACAGAAGGCCCTTCACGTTGACCGCGAAGAGACGGTCGTAGCTTGCCTCGGTGATGTCGGCAATCGGCGCGAGGTCGAACACCGCGGCGTTGTTCACCAGAATGTCGAGCCCGCCGCGCGCGGCGGTGAAATCGGCGAAGGCGGCGATCGAGGCCATCTCCGCCACATCGAGCGCACAGGCATGCGCCTGCGGCCCGAGTTCGCGCGCGGCAGCGGCTGCCGCCTCCAGTGACCGGTCGGCAATGCAGACCGTGGCACCCTCGGCGATGTAGCCCGCCGCCATCGCCCGGCCGATGCCACCGGCCCCGCCGGTGATGGCTGCGTACTTGCCCTGCAGGCGTCCGCTCATTGCTGCCTCACCAGACCGTGTAGCCGCCATCGGCGAGGACGATCGAGCCAGTCATCAGGCTCGACGCGTCGGAAGCAAGGAAGAGCACCACCGAGGCGATTTCGTGCGGCTGGCCGACGCGGTGCATCGGCGTCATGTCGAGCCAGATGCGGTTGAGTTCGGGATCTTCCATGCCGAAGCGGGTCAGCGGCGTGTCGATATAGGTGGGGGCGACGGCGTTGACGCGCACGCCGCGATCGGCCCACTCGCCGGCGAGCGAGCGGGTGAGGTGATGCACCGCCGCCTTCGAGGCATTGTAGAACGACTGCTTCTGCGGCTTGTTCGAGATGAAGCCCGACATCGAGCCGGTGTTGACGATGACGCCGCGCTGGCGGGCGAGCATCGCGCGGCCGAAGGCGCGGGCGCACCAGAACACGCCGTTGAGATTGACGTTGATGACGTCAAGCCAGTGCTCGTCGGTCACATCCTCGGCGGCGACGCCCGAGCGGGCGATGCCGGCATTGTTCACCAGGATGTCGATCGCCCCGAATTTCGCATTCAGGCTGTCCGCCGCCGCGTTCACCGCGTCGGGGTCGGTGACGTCGAGCACGATGGCATCGGCCGAGTAGCCAAGCCTGGCGAGTTCGGCCTTGCCTTCCTCGCAGACATTCGCATCGCGGTCGGCGATGACGACATGCGCGCCGGCTTCTGCCAGAGCGGTCGAACAGGCGAGGCCGATCGCGCGGCCGCCGCCAGTGACGACCGCGTTGCGCCCCTTGAGGTCATATTTCTCGAGATACATGTCCGCTCCTTGTGTTGTCCGGCACTGGCAACGTGCTCAGTGCAGGTGGAATTCGCGCCGCAGCAGCGCCTTGCCGTCCGGTCCGAAGAGGACGGCGCGGACGGATTGCGGCTTCATGCGCACGGGGTCGCCCATGCGCACGCCCGCGAGATCGTCCGCCTTGACGATCATCTGCTTCTCGCCGGGGCGCTTGACGTAGACCAGGGTTTCGTTGCCGAGATGCTCGACGAAATCGGCGGTGCCGCCGATCTCGCCATCGGCGGCGAGCGCGGTGTGCTCGGGCCTGGTGCCGAGGGTGACGCGCAGGCCGGGGGCGGCGGCGATGTTCGCCGCCTCGACACGGATGGTGCCGCCATCATCGAGTTTCACATCCGCACCGGCATCGTCGCGCGCGGCGATCTCGCCTTCCAGCAAATTCATCTTGGGCGAGCCGATGAAGCCGGCGACGAAGAGATTGGCAGGGTTGTGGTAGAGTTCGAGCGGGGAGCCAACCTGCTCGACGATGCCGCCGTTCAGCACCACGATGCGGTCGGCCATCGTCATCGCCTCGACCTGGTCGTGGGTGACGTAGATCATCGTGGTTTCGAGCTGCTTGTTCAGCTTCACCAGCTCGGTGCGCATCTGCACGCGCAGCGCCGCATCGAGATTCGACAGTGGCTCGTCGAACAGAAATCCTTTCGGATTACGAACGATCGCGCGGCCGATGGCGACGCGCTGGCGCTGGCCGCCGGAAAGCGCCTTGGGGCGGCGGGCCAGCACCTTGTCGAGTTGCAGCATCTCGGCGGCGTGGGCGACCTTCTTCTCGATCTCGGCCTTGGGCACCTTTGCCATCTTGAGCGCGAAGCCCATGTTTTCCGCGACCGTCATGTGCGGATAGAGCGCATAGGTCTGGAACACCATGGCGAGGCCGCGCTTGTCAGGCGGGATGTCGTTGGCGCGGACGCCATCGATGCTGAAATCGCCGCCGGTGATTTCCTCAAGCCCCGCGATCATGCGCAACAGCGTCGTCTTGCCGCAGCCCGAGGGGCCGACGAAGACGACGAATTCGCGATCGTCGATCGACAGGTCCACGCCCTTGATGGCGTGGAAGCCTTCATATCGCTTCTCGACCTTTTCAAGCAGAAGTTTCGCCATGATCCGCTCCTATTTCACCGCGCCGAATGTGAGCCCGCGCACGAGGCGGCGCTGGGTCAGGCTGCCGAAGACCAGAATGGGGGCGACCGCGAGAACCGAGGCCGCCGAGAGTTTCGCCCAGAACAATCCCTCCGGCGCCGAGAACCGCGCGATATAGGCGGCGAGCGTTCCGGCATGGGAGGCGGTGACGTTGATGCTCCAGAACGCCTCGTTCCAGGCGAGGATGACCGAGAGCAGCGCCGTGGAGGCCACGCCGGGACCCGCGAGCGGGAGCAGCAGATGGATCATCTGCTGGCGCGGGCCAACGCCATCGACGCGCGCGGCTTCGAGAATTTCGTGAGGAATATCCTTGAAGAACGAGTAGAGCATCCAGATCACGATGGGCAGATTCATCAGCGTGTCGATGCCGACGAGGCCGAGCCGCGTGTCGAGCAGGTGGACGTTCTTGAGGAAGAGATAGATGGGCATGAGCACGCCAACCGCCGGGAGCATCTTGGTCGAGAGCATCCACATCAGGGTAAATTCCGTGCGCTTGCCAGGGAAGAAGGCGAGCGCGTAGGCAGCGGGAAAGGCGATGGCGATGGCAAGCACGGTGGAGCCGACGCTGACGATCACGCTGTTCAGCGCGAAGAGCAGGTAGCCGGCATTCTGCGTTGCATCGAAGAAGCTCTTGAGCGTGGGCGTGAAGATGAGCAGCGGGGGAATCGCGATGGCTTGGCCTTCGGTCTTGAAGGCGGTGACGAGCATCCAGAGGATCGGGAAGAACATGATGAACGCGGCCGCCCAGGCGAGGATGGCGAGGACAACGCGGCTGGAGAGGGATGGTTTCATCAGCAGCACCTCACGCCTGCAGGGTGCGCGAGACCGCGCGGATGAGGAAAAAGGCGAGGATATTAGCGAGGACGATCGCGAAGACGCCGGCGGCTGAGGCGCTGCCGATCGAGAAATCGTTGAGCGCGCGGATGAAAATCATGTAGGTCAGCGTCGTCGTCGCGTGGCCTGGACCGCCATTGGTTGTGGTGTAGATGACGGCGAAGGCCGAGAGCATGAAGATCGATTCCAGCATCACCACGATCGAGATCGGCCGGCCGAGATGCGGCAGCACGATGTAGCGCAGGCGGGCGAGGCCCTTCGCACCATCCATCCGCGCGGCTTCGAGCTGGTCGGTATCGAGCGATTGCAGGGCGGTGAGCAGGATGAGGGTAGCGAAGGGAATCCAGCGCCATGAATAGATGATCACGATCGAGACCATCGGATAGACGCTGAACCAGGCAATGGGTTTGAAGCCGACCAGCGTCATCAGCCAGCCGGCGAGGCCGCTGACCGGATCGAGCAGCAGGTTCTTCCAGATCAGGGCGGCAACCGGCGACATCACGAAGAAGGGCGCGATCGCCATCAGCCGGGCGATGTTGCGGCCGGGGAAGTCGTTGTTCAGCAGCAGAGCGATGATCGTGCCGAACACGATCGAAGCGACGAGCGTGCCGGCAACCAACACCACGCTGTTCCAGATCGCCGTCCAGGTCGAGGAATCGGTGAAGAGATAGGTGTAATTGAGGCCGCCATTGTAGGCCGAGGGCGGCTCCATCAGATTATAATGTTGAAACGAATAGAGAATCGTCTGCAGGAGCGGCAGGATTGACCAGAGGAGCAGAAGGATCACAGCGGGCAGCAGCAGTGGCAGGGTCCGCACCTGCCGGCGCTGCGTGGCGCCCGATCTGCCCGGTGTTATCGTGCCTGACGTTGGCTGGATCATCGCACACTCCCGCTTTCCGAAGGGGCGGCGGCGCTCCGGTTGACCCGGGGCGACGCCGCCCTGCTGCCGCACTCAGTGGTAACCGGCTTCCTTCATCGTCCGCGCCGTTGCCTTCTGGGCCTGGGCGAGCGCCGCGTCGACCGATTTCTGACCGGCGAGAGCTGCCGCGATCTGCTGGCCAACTTCGGTACCGATGCCCTCAAACTGCGGGATCGCGACGAACTGCACGCCGGTATAGGGGACTTTCTTGAGCGTCGGATTATTCGGATCGGCGCTCAGGATCGCTTCCTTCACTTTCGAGGCGAAGGGGGCGGCCTTGGTGTAGTCGGGGTTGTCATAGGTCGAGATGCGGGTGCCGGGCGGGACCTGGACCCAGCCGAAGGTCTTGCCGACGAGCTTGAGATAGGCCTTCGACGTCGCCCATTCGAGGAACTTCATGTCGTCCGCCTTGTGGCGCGTGGTCTTCGGCATCGCGAGCGCCCAGGCCCAGAGCCAGTGCGCGCCATGGGGCGTGACCGCCACCGGGGCGGATACCATGCCGACCTCGTTCGCGACCTTCGAGGTCTTTGGATCCCAAAGCGTGCCGGCGGCGACCGTGCTGTCGATCCACATCCCGCACTTGCCCTGGCTGAACAGCGCGAGATTCTCGGTGAAGCCGTTCGAGGTAACGTTGGGCGGGCCGTACTTCTTCTCGAGATTCACGTAGAAGTTGGCAGCTTTCTTCCAGGCCGGGCTGTCGATCCGGGGCTGCCACTTCATGTTGAACCAGCGGCCGCCGAACGTGTTCACCAGCGTGGTGAAATAGGCCATGTTCTCGCCCCATCCAGGCAGGCCGCGCAAACAGATGCCGTAAATGCCCTTCGAAGGATCGTTGATCTTGGCGGCAAACTTCTCGATTTCGGTATAGGTCGGATGCGCCGGCATGGTCAGGCCGGCAGCCTTGAAGAGATCTTTGCGGTAATAGGTCGCCGAGCTTTCGGCGTAGAACGGGAGAGCGTAGAGTGTGCCCTTGTAGGACAGCCCGTTGCGTACCGAGGGAAACAGGTCCTTCACGTCGTAGCTCGCCGGCAGGTTCTTGATCGGCGCGAGCCAGCCGGCCTTGCCCCAGATCGGCACTTCGTAGGAGCCGACGGTGACGATGTCGAAATTGCCGGAATTCGTTGCGATGTCCGTGGTGACGCGCTGGCGCAGGGTGTTTTCAGGCAGAACCACCCAGTTCAGCTTGATGCCGGTTTCCTTGGTAAACTGCGGCGACAGCTTCTGCATCTGCAGCATGTCGGGGTTGTTCACCGTCGCGATCGTCAGCGTCGTCGCATGGGCGGCGGCAATGCCGAGGCAACCGAGGGCGAGTCCGCCCACCGCAATCCTGATCTGTCGTTTCACGAGACGTTTCTCCCTCTCGAACAATCCGGTTCATTGAATCATGCAAGGGCGCCGCCAAACCGCGCGCCGAAGCGTGCGCAGACGGGCTGCGCAAGGTGGGCCCGCAAGGAGCCGGTGCGGATGACAGGGATGCCGGCTTGCGGCCCCGATGCGGGCCGCGACCGGATGGATGGATATCCCCCCGCGCGCTGCGTCCAGGCTTCGGCGCAGCTTGTGATTCGTAGGTAGCGAACTTTCGTTTGATAAGTCAACGGAAAAAATTCACCGCATCGCAATATCCAAAAACACTAATTCATAATGAAAATGCTATAGAATTGGTTAAGGGCAGTCATCATGACATGATTCGGCCGCTTTCGTTTCGAAACCTATGGACTTCCGAGCATGTTGCTGGCATCGATAGCAGATGGGCAGCCTGGGAACATCGACGTGACGCTCGGCGCGAAAAGTGCCGTGCTGCAGCGGCGGCTGAAGATCGCCGACTGGATTCGCCAGTACGGGCAAATGCGCGTTGATGAGCTCAGCACGGCGCTAAAGGTTTCCGAAGTCACCATCCGTGGCGATCTCACTTATCTTGAGGAGCAGGGGCTGATCGTCCGCAGTTTCGGCAAAGCGATAGCGGCGAAATCGGGCGCGCCGCGCGACCGGCCCGCCGGCGCGCCACTGACCAAGGCGCTGCTCGTGCCGATGCTGCGGCGGGCGCAGGCGCTGATCGGACCCGACCAGACCGTGCTGATCGGCCCTGGCCCGCTCGCCACCCAGGCAATTCCTTGGCTTGCGGAAATTCCGGGAGTTTCCGTGGTGCTGACCAGCACCGAGGCGATCCCCCTCGCCCGCACCTGCCTCGATGCGAGGATCTACCTGCTCGGCGGCGAGATTACCGCGGAGAGCGGTATGATCGAAGGCGCAGGCGCCCTCAGGATGCTTGACCATTTTGCGCTGGGCTGGTCGATCCTCGAGGCGGACGCCCTGTCCGCCGATTCGGCGCTGCTGGTGGCCGCCAAGCCCGCCGAACGGCTGGCCGAGGCGGCGATACGGCGCAGTACGCGCAGCATCGTGTTGATCGGCAACCCTGCGCTCTCGCTCGAACGGCGGACGGCGCAGCTCGGCCTTACCGGGATTTCCGACCTGATCCTGCCCGGCATGCCCAGCAACCGTCTGCGCGACATCCTCCTCGGCGCCGGCTTCAGGCCTGTCGAGACCGATGGCGGAACCGAGGCGCATTTCTCCAGCCATCCCGCGCATAGCCGGAGCGGCGCCAGGGCGTTCGGCGAGGCGTCATGACCGGCATGATCGTGACCATGGGTGAAATCCTCGTCGACATTCTCGCCGAGGAAAAGGGCCAGGGCTTCCACGAGCCCGGCCGGCTGCTTGGCCCCTTCCCCGGCGGCGCGCCGGCGACCTTCATCGCCCAGGCCGCACGGCTTGGTGCTGGCGCGGGCATCATCTCCTGCATCGGCGACGACGATTTCGGCTGGCTCTGCGTCGACCGGCTGCGGCGCGAGGGGGCGGATGTGAGCGCCGTGCGGATCGAGCCGGACCAGGTGACGGCAAGCGCCTTCGTGCGCTACCGCGAGGATGGCGACCGCGACTTCCTGTTTAACCTCAAGCGCAGCGCCGCAGGGCGGATCACGATCGACGCCGCCGCACGGGCGATGCTCGCTCAATGCGCGCATTTCCACATCATGGGGTCGTCGCTCTTCTCGTTTCATATTATTGACGAAATGAAAAAGGCGATCGAGCTGGCTAAGGCGAACGGTGCGGTGATTTCCTTCGATCCGAACATCCGCAAGGAAATGCTGATGATTCCGGAAATGCGCGCGGGCCTCGAATTCATGCTCGGCTATACCGACATCTTCATGCCGTCAGGCCCTGAGATCCTGCTGCCGACCGAGGCGAAGTCGGAACGCGCGGCGGTCGAGGAACTGCTCGATCTCGGCGTACGGATGGTAGTGATCAAACGCAGCCGCAAGGGTGTGAGTTTCCGCTCGCGCGATGAACAATTCGACCTGCCGGCGTTTCCGGTGGAGGAGATCGACCCGACCGGGGCGGGCGACTGTTTCGGCGCTGCCTTCGTCACCTGCCTGTTGCAGGGGATGGGGACAAGGCGGGCGCTCGACTATGCCCGCGCGGCGGGCGCGCTCGCCGTCAGCCGCAAGGGCGGGATGGAAGGGATTGCCGACTTCGCAACGCTCGACGCCTTCATCGCCGCCGCGGGCTGAGCGGCAACCGGAACGAGGAGGACCGCCATGAGCCACCCGGCAAACCATATCGTCATTGGCGTCGATGTCGGCACCGGCAGCGCTCGCGCTGGCGTGTTCGGCCTGGACGGAACGATGCGCGGCAGTGCCGTGCAGGCGATCCGCGCCTGGCGACCGCGGCCGGATTTCATCCAGCAGTCGAGCACCGATATCTGGGCAGCGGTGAGCGATGCGGTGCGCTGCGCAATGGCGGAGGCCGGCAGTGGGCTGGTGGTGCGCGGCATCGGGTTCGACGCAACCTGCTCGCTCGTGGTGCTGGATGAAGCCGGCGCGCCGCTGCCGGTGGAGCCGGACGGCGACCCGGCGCAGGACGTGATTCTCTGGGCGGATCATCGCGCGCAGGCGGAGGCGGACGAAATCAATGCGGGCGGGTACGAGGTGCTGCGCTATGTCGGCGGGCGGATCTCGCTGGAGATGGAGACGCCGAAGCTGCTGTGGCTGAAGCGGCACGCGCCGCAAAGCTGGGCGGCGGCGCGGCATGTCTTCGACCTGCCGGATTTCCTCACCTACAGGGCGACGGGTGCGGCCAGCCGCTCGCTCTGCTCGACCGTGTGCAAATGGACCTATCTCGGCCACGAGGAACGCTGGGACGAGGCGTATTTCCGGGCGATCGGGCTTGGCGAGCTTGCCGATGAGGGGTTCACGCGGATCGGCACCACGATCCTGCCGATCGCGACACCGGTGGGCGGCGGGCTTTCGGCCGAGGCGGCGGCGGCGTTCGGGCTGACGCCGGGGATTCCGGTCGGCACCTCGGCGATCGACGCGCATGCGGGCGGGATCGGGGTGATCGGCGCCGCACTCGACGGGGTGGCGCCGGATGCGGCCGCGCTCGGGCGGCGGGTCGCGCTGATCGGCGGGACGTCGTCCTGCCACATGGCGGTGGCGCCGGAGCCGCGCTTCGTGCCAGGCGTGTGGGGGCCGTATCACGCGGCGATGATTCCGGGGATGTGGCTGAACGAGGGCGGGCAGTCCGCGACCGGCTCGCTGATCGACCATATGGTGACGACCCATGCCGCCTATCCGGCACTTGCCGCCGCGGCGAAAGCGGAGGGGGTGAGCATCTACGAGCGGCTGAACGCGCTGGTCGGGCGGATGGCGGCGGAGGCTGGATCGACTGCGGCGTTGACCGAGGGCCTGCACGTGTTTCCCGATTTCCACGGCAACCGCTCGCCGCGCGCGGATGCCACCCTGCGGGGCATGATCTCGGGCCTGCCGCTCTCGGCGGACGAAGCGGATTGCGCGCGGCTCTATCTCGCAACGCTCCAGGCTTTGGCCTACGGCACGCGGCACATCATCGAGACGATGAACGCCAATGGCTACGCGATCGACACGATCATGGCGACCGGCGGCGGGACGAAAAACCCGCTTTTTCTCCGCGAGCACGCGGATGCGACGGGTTGCCGGATCGTGCTGCCGGCGGAGCCGGAGGCGGTGCTGCTCGGCAGCGCCATTCTCGGCGCGGTGGCGGGCGGCGTGTATCCTGACCTGCCGGCAGGAATGGCGGCGATGAGCCGGGCCGGGGCGATGATTGCGCCAGAGGCAGCGAACGCCGGCTTTCATGCCCGCAAATATGCCGTGTTCCGGCGGATGCATGACGACCAGATGGCGTATCGGGCGCTCATGCGGAGCTGACACCGTTCACGGAAAAGCGAAGCGCCACGCCTGCCCTCGCGGCGAAGTTCCTGTATGAAGAACGGATGACGCCTCGCCCGCTTGCCGTGCGCATTGCGCGCGGCCACCCCCGCCTGTTCACTGGCCTCCTCTGCGGAGCCCTCGTCTTCCTGCTGCTGTCGGGCGATCTTGCGCCGACGCTGCGGGTCGTGATCGGCTGGGACATTGCCGTCGCGGTCTATGTCGCGCTCGCCATGCTGCATTTCAGCCGCGCCGACCACACGCGGATCGGCGCCGACGCGGCGCGGCAGGAGGAAGGGGAATGGACGATCTTTGGCCTTAGCCTGGCCGGTGCGCTGATGAGCTTCACTGCGATCGTCATCTTCGCCGCGCGTGGCAAGGGGACCACGGCGCACACGCCCTATGTCGCGCTGGCAGCTGCAACGCTGGTGGCATCGTGGCTGATGACCCAGATCACCTTCACCTATCGCTACGCGCACGAATATTACGCGGCGACCGATAGCGGGCCGGAAGGCGGGCTCGCCTTTCCAGGCGGTGAGGCACCGGACTATCTCGACTTCGTTTATTTCTCGTTCGTGCTGGGAATGACGTTCCAAGTATCTGACGTGAACATCCTCAGCCGCAAGATGCGGCGGCTGGCGACATTGCAGGGCGTGATCGGCTACCTGTTCAATACAGTGGTGCTGGCTCTAGCCATCAACATCGCGGCCGGGCTGTTCTGAGCGATGCCCCGGCGCGGAGCGGCGGTAATGATCATGGCCCGCCGCTCCGCCCGTTCCCTTTACAGCCTGCTGGTTGCCCCGATAGGAAGCCGGTGACGGCAGAAAGGCGGGCTCGTCGGCCGGAGCCACCCGTGGCGCCTGAGAGCAGGCCTGTCAGCATCAAAACCGGGATCAAGCATCTAGTTGAGGTCGCCTCGGCATAGATGAAGCGCGATGCGCCGAGAACCGCGACGAGATCTGGGCCGCACGCGTCTCGCAGGTAAGTCGTCCAACCACCACCAGCACCGTATCGCCGGCATAATCGACAAACAGCTTCTTATCCGAAGCATGCGTCTGGCGCATTGTCACCGGCAACTTCGCTTCCCAGTTCCGGCAGAGCTCACAGAAGCAGCTATACCGATCCCCCTGGATGCACGGCGAGAGGTGCTTGCGCTGTAACTCCCGGCGGATCCGCGCCCATTCCAGCCGCCTCCAGCCGCCGTAGCGTCAGGCGTACCGTCGATGCGGCAACCTCAATCCGAATCCCCACATGGCAGGTCAGCAGCCCCGCGAACCTCAACCGTTCAATCGCGCGCACGTCGCCCACTGCAATCTGCTCCACAGGCATTCACCCGTTCTCTCGATCAACCAAAGGGATGAGGCTGAACCAGCCGGTAGAGACCTCAATTCGACCCAGCCACCTCCGCCCATCCGCGCGAATAAAAGTCGGAATGGTCGAGCAAATGAATCTCGAGATAGGTAGGTGATAATTCCCGGAATATGGGCAAATTAAGCACGGCATCGGCAGCCAGAATATCATCGTTTCGAAATACCTGCGATCTCCACGGAATGTGACTGCCACCTCTGCTATGCGTAGAATAGGAAAGCCGTTGGCTCGCGTTCCGATGTGGTTCGTCGCCGGGCGCGTACAGTCCTCGACGACTCTTGATCCGATTGGATCGGAAGATGTTTTGATCATTTCGGTATCGTTTAATTTTTTAATGCTAATAAATTTAGGATCATAATTTTCATTTATTTTAATTTAATTTATATTTTGATTTATTCGATAGTTAGAATTATATCTCAACGATATCGAAAATTTATTTTTTAATAAATAATTTAGATTAACTTCGTAGCGTGTGTCACACCATGACACGCATCGACCTTCCTCTAGCTCATCCTGCCCGCCCCTCAGCATGCTCCACAAAGCGCGCCGGCGCTATCGATACCGCGCGTCTTCCAGCACCGGGCCGAGATCATCATGACGGGGAACGGATATGAAGATCTCAAGGCGGTTCTCCCTCCTTGCCGCCACGGCGTTGAGCCTGTCTGCCTGTTCGGGCGGCGGGGGTGGTGGCGGTGGCACCGCCTCGTCGAGCCTGCCCGCGCCGTCATCGGTTTCCACACCAACATCCCCGACCTCGACGCCTCTCCTGTCGACCTTGCAGACGCTGATCAATCTTGGGACGGCCCAGACCTGGACCTACCCCGCGTATAATCAGTATGTGCCGACCACTGTGGTTACCGCGATACAGGAGGGAGCCACCGGGGCTGGCGTATCTATCGGAATCCTCGATACCGGCGCCAATACCGGCGTGCAGGCCCTCCAGGGACGGGTTGCCTGGTTCAACTCATACCTCGCTCAGGGCAATAACACGCTAAATCAGAATAACATCGCGTCAGCGAACGACCCTTATGGTCACGGGTCGATCGTGACGGCGCTCCTCGGAGGAGCGACCCAAGGCACATACGACAATACGCAAGGGCCAGTGAACTTCTTTGCTGGCGGCGTTGCGCCAGATGCGACGCTTTACGTCGCCCAGACCTGCGATGCCACCGGCGCCTGCACGCTCTACGGCAAGACGTATCAGGACCTGATGGCCAACGGTGTTCATCTGTTCAACCAGTCCCTCGCAGAAAATGCCAGCAGTTTCTCGACGGCCTCGGCCGCCATCCAGGCTTCGCAGCAGATCGGGGCACTATTCGCGCCATTCGGTACCGGCAATCTTTATGTGTGGGCAGCGGGCAACAACCCGCAGTCGCCAAACGACATCAGCGTCGAGGCAGAGGCGCCGGCTTACACGAATTCGTTGCAGCCCCAATGGATCTCGGCGGTGAATGTCGACATCAATAGCCTGGGTCAGGTGAGCGGCCTCGACCCGACATCCAACGCCTGCGGCATCACCGCCCAATGGTGCATTGCCGCGCCGGGTTACGACCAGGTGCCGATCGTCGCCGGGACCTCATTCAATACCGGCTTTGCAGTTGGCACGTCTTTTTCCGCGCCGATCATCACCGGTGTGGCCGCGCTGATCTGGCAGAAATTTCCGTGGTTCACGCCGGCCAATGTCTCCGATACACTCCTGACCACAGCGACGCCTCTCGGCTCGGCGCCCGCCCCCAACACCACCTATGGCTGGGGCCTTGTGAACGCCGCCGCTGCGATCAACGGACCCGCTCAGTTCGCCTTCGGCACCTTCACCGCCAACATTGGCAGCGATCAGGGCACGTTCTCGAACAATATCGGCGGCTCCGGCGGCCTCGTCGTTGACGGCACCACCGGGACGCTCACCCTCACCGGCAATGACGGATATGCCGGCGGCACCACCATCAACGGCGGAAACCTCGCCCTCACGGGTTCGCTCGGATCGGCCGTCACGATCAACGGAGGCAGCTTCGGCGGCTCCGGCACCGTCAATGGAAGCGTGACAAACGCCGGCGGCACGTTGGTCAGCCAGGCCGCCGCCGGTGGCAGCGGCCTTACCATCAACGGAAACTACGCAACAGGCTCCGGGAGTTCGACGGCGATCGCGATCGGCAATCCGCTGACCGTCAGCGGCAAGGCGCAACTCAACGGAACCTTCAAGGTTCTGGCGCCGCCGCAGACCTACCTGCCGCAATCGATCGAGACATTCATCAGGGCCGGCTCGATTCAGGGCGCCTTCTCCAACCAGACCTATGGCGCTGGCGTTTATTATACCGTGAGCAACCTGCAATATGGCGCTCAGGATCTGACGGCGACGGTAACGCGTTCGAACGTCGCCCAGGTCGCTGCGGCCATGCCGGGCGCAACCCCGGTTGCGGTGGCGGCGGCTTCCGGCGTTCAGGGAGCCCTGCAGCAGATCAACACCTGGTCAGCTGGTGAGGCGGCGGCTAACCCGACCTTCCTCAACGCTGTCGCCGCCGTTCTCTCCGCCAGAACCGCCCAGCAGGCACAGGCAAGCCTCACCAGCCTGTCCGGTGAAATCTATCCAACGCTTCGCACGATCACGATCGACGAGGACATGTCGATCAGCCGTGCGATCGCCGGTCATGCGGCCGAACACCAAGCCGGCCCGACGACCTCCGTCTGGGTGCGCTATCTTGGAACCTTCGGCAGCTTCCGTGAGACCGGGACAGATGCCGCCCATTACAACGACAACGGGGTTGTGGTGGGCCTTGACACGCCTATCGCGCCGGATTTCACGGCCGGGGTCGCCTTTGCCCATGACCAGGCCAATGCAAGCCTCAACGGCTTCGGCGGGCGGTTCCGCAGCGACCTTGATACCGCAACCGCCTATGCCCGCCTTGGCGGTGCCGCCGGCCCCTACCTGACGGGTCAGGTCAGTTATGGGTGGATGAACGGGCGGGTCGATCGCTCGGTCCTGCTCGGCTACCAGACGGCCCCCGTCAGCAGCGAACCGACGGGAACGATCGGCGGCCTCGCGGCGGAAGCGGGCTATCGCATCGGGGCCTGGACGCCCTATGTTCGACTCGGCGCCATGCACCTCTATGAACACGCGGTCAGTGAAACCGGCGGCCTCGGGTTCGGCCTCGCGATGCCGGCAGTCGACCAGACAGACGGGTATGTGACGACCGGCCTGCGCGGCCGGACGGTGCTCGATCTCTTCGGCCACGCGATACTGGCCAGCGGGCGTCTGGCATGGCAGCATCGGCTGGGCGGAAGCAGCAATAGTCAGGGTGCCTTCGAAGCGACGCCGGCTGCCACATTCAACCTGTCGGGACAGAACCTGCCGGTGAATGTCCTTCGGGCCGGCTTTCAGCTGAGCGGCAGGCTTGACCGGGCATGGAGCTGGAATGCCGGTGTCAGCGTAAATTACGCGCCGTCCGGCATGAATGCCGAGGCCGTCAATGTCGGGCTCAAGGCCCGCTTTTGATCCCCGCATACCCAGTCATTGCGGCAGTGGCTGCCCTTTCGTTTCCGGCATGAACGGCGCGACAATGAGGCCGATGACATAGATCACGGAAAAGGCCAGCGCGACATGTGCCAGCCCGCCCAGCACGCCAATCAATTCCCCAGCCATCAGCGGACCGAGAAACGCGATAAACCGCGAGGCATTGAAGACAAATGCCGAAGCAGTACCGCGCACATTGGTTGCGAAGAGTTCCGGCAGATAGATCGCGTACCAGGAAAACGCGCCGAGGGTCCAGAAGCCGTTCAGCCATGAGGCGAAGAGCAGCGTGGCGAGGGAATGTGACCATAGATAGACCGCCGGTGTCATGACGAGGCCACCGACGAACAGGAAGACT
>NZ_AFPR01000490.1:0-5804 GCF_000219295.1 Acidiphilium sp. PM | reverse complement strand
CTTGGCCATGCGGCGCTGGGCATCGCGGACCGGAACACGGTCGCCGGCGTGGTGCGCGCGCATGTCGCGGCGAAGCAAGGCGGGCTGCGGCTGCTGGTCGGCAGCAGGCTGGGCTTCGAGGATGGCCCTGACGTCATCGCCTATCCGCGCGACCGCGAGGGCTGGGGGCGGCTCTGCCGGCTGCTCAGCCTCGGCAAGGGGCGGGCGGCGAAAGGCGGCTGCCGCCTTCGCCTCGATGATCTGGAGGACCATGCGGCCGGGATGGCGCTGATCGTGATGCCGCCGCCCTGGCCCGATGCCGCCTTCGCCGCCAGCCTCGACCGCATATCGGGCTTCGGCGCCCCGGTCTGGCTCGGGGCGGCGCGCCGCTATGCGCCGGACGACGCCGCGCGGCTGGAGGCGCTCGCCGCGCTGGCCGGACGGCGGCGGCTGGTGGCGGTGAACGACGTTCTGTATCACGCGCCGTCCCGCCGGCCGTTGCAGGACGTGATGCGTTGCATCCGCCATGGCTGCACGATCGCCGAAGCCGGCTTGCGCCTTGAGCCGCATGGCGAGCGGTATCTCAAGCCGGCGGACGAGATGGCACGGCTGTTCCGCGGCCATGAGGCGGCGATCGCGGCGCAGGCAGAGATTCTGGATGCGGTCGGCTTCAAGCTCGGCGACATACGCTACGAATATCCCGACGAGCCGGTGCCGCCCGGCAGGACGCCCGATGCGCATCTCGCCGACCTCGCCTGGGCGGGGGCGGCGATCCGCTATCCCGGCGGCGTGCCGGTGGCGATCGCGGCGACGATCCGTCGCGAGCTCGACCTGATCGCCCGGCTCGGTTACGCGCGTTATTTCCTGACCGTGAACGATATCGTCGGCTTTGCCCGGCGACAGGGGATCCTCTGCCAGGGGCGCGGGTCGGCGGCGAATTCGGCGGTCTGCTACGCGCTCGGCATCACCGCGGTCGATCCCGCCGAGATCGACCTGCTGTTCGAGCGCTTCGTCTCGGCCGAGCGGGGCGAGCCGCCGGATATCGACGTCGATTTCGAGCATGAGCGGCGCGAGGAGGTCATTCAGTATATCTACGGCCGCTACGGCCGCGCGCGGGCGGCAATCGCGGCAACGGTGATCCACTACCGGTCGCGCAGCGCGATCCGCGATGTCGGCAAGGCGCTCGGCCTCGACGCAGCGACGATCGAGACGCTGGCGGCGCAGAGCTGGAATCCGGGCGATGCGCTGTGGTCCGATCCCCGGCTGCGCGAGGCCGGGCTCGATCCGGCCGCGCCGGACCTGCGGCGCGCCATCGGCTTCGCGCGCGAGCTGGTCGACCTGCCGCGGCACCTGTCCCAGCATGTCGGCGGATTCGTGCTGACGCGCACCCGGCTCGACGAGATCGTGCCGGTCGGCCCGGCCGCCATGCCGGGGCGCAGCTTCATCGAATGGGACAAGGACGATATCGACGCGCTAAAGCTGATGAAGGTCGACGTGCTGGCGCTGGGCATGCTCACCTGCATCCGCAAGTGCTTCGCCATGCTGGGCATCGCCGATCTGGCCGACGTGCCGCGCGAGGACCCGCGCGTTTACGACATGCTGAGCCGGGGAGATGCGCTCGGCGTGTTCCAGGTGGAAAGCCGGGCGCAGATGAACATGCTGCCGCGGCTGCGGCCGCGCGCCTTCTACGACCTGGTGATCGAGGTCGCGATCGTCCGGCCGGGGCCGATCCAGGGGGATATGGTGCATCCGTATCTGCGGCGGCGGAACGGGCTGGAAGCGCCGGACATGCCCTCGCCCGCCCTGCGCTCCGTCCTCGGCAAGACGCTCGGCGTGCCGCTGTTCCAGGAACAGGCGATGCGGATCGCCATCGAGGCGGCAGGCTTCACGCCCGGCGAAGCCAACGAACTGCGCCGCGCCATGGCAACCTTCCGCAGTCCCGGTACGATCGAGCGGTTCTTCAACAGGATGATCGAGGGCATGATCGCGAGCGGCCATGAGCGCGATTTCGCGGAACGCTGCTTCCGCCAGATCGAGGGCTTCGGCACCTACGGCTTTCCCGAAAGCCATGCCGCGAGCTTCGCGCACCTGGTCTATGTCTCAGCATGGCTGAAATGCTACCACCCGGCGGAATTCGCCGCTGCCCTGCTGAACTCCCAGCCGATGGGGTTCTATCAGCCGGCGCAGATCGTGCGCGATGCACGCGAACATGGCATCGCCGTCCGCGCCGCCGATGTAGCGGCGAGTTCGTGGGACTGCACGGTGGAAAGCGGGGCGCTGCGGCTCGGCCTGCGCATGATCAGGGGCTTCAGGGCGGACTGGGCCGCACGGATCGACGCCCTGCGGGCGGAGGGCCGAATCTGCCTGCCCGCGCTGGCATCGCTGCCGACAGCCGCCCTCGAAGCGCTTGCCGAGGCCGGCGCCCTGCGATCTCTGGGCATGGACCGGCGTACCGCGCTCTGGCAGGCCGGCCTTGTGGAACCGCCGGCCTCTTTCCCCCTGCTGCCGCTGGCTGCGCCGCCGCGCGGAACCCCAGACCTGCCGGCGATACGACCCGAGGACCACGTGGCCGCCGATTATCGTGCCACCGGGCTGTCGCTGCGCGCACATCCGATGGGCTTGCTACGCGGCCACCCTAGGCTTGAGGGTATGATGACCTGCCAGGCCGTTACGGCCTTCGCCGCCGATGGCAGCATCGTCGATCTCGCCGGGATCGTCACCATCCGCCAGCGGCCCGGGAGCGCACGGGGAACGGTTTTCATTACGATCGAGGACGAAACGGGGATCGCCAATCTGATTGTCCGGCCGGCCCTGGTCGAAAGCCTGCGGACACAGGTGATCGGCGCATCGCTGCTCGGCGCGCGCGGACGGGTGCAGCGCAGCGTCGAGAAGGATGCTGCCATCGTGCATGTCCTGGTCGAAGCACTGAGCGATCTCTCCGCCCTGTTGGAGGTGCTGGACCGGCCTTCAACTGAGGCCGAGCCGTGCGGCACGGTACCGCAGAGGAAGAGCCTGCCACGAAGCCGTGATTTTCACTGACCGCAACACCAAACATAACCATTCATTAACATTCATCCACGATACTGCGCGAGCAGGACCAGAGGACGACAAATGGCCAAAACGCCCACCGCCGCAAAAAATGCTGCCGACACCCCTTTGCCTGAAGCCGGGGCCGAGGAAGCACCAGCCAAGTCATCAAGACGCAAGCTGTTTGTGATTGGTGGGGCTGTTGCCGCTATCATGCTTTTGGTTGTCGGTCTCTGGATAACGGGAATCCTGCCTCATCTTCTCGGGCAGACAAATCATCACAAGTTGACCGGTCCAGTCTATGTCAAGGTCCCTGAAATTGTTGCCAATCTCAATGTACCAAGTGGGCAAGATTCATACGTGAAACTTGAAGCAACCATAGAATTAGCTGATCCGAAATCAGCAAAAATTGCAATGACCGACATGCCGCGCGTTGTAGATGTATTTGAAACCTATCTTCGTGCCATGCGGCCGGACGAATTGCGCGGTGCTTCAGGTACTTATCGCTTACGTGAAGCTTTAATCAATCGTGTTAAAATCGCGACCGCTCCGGCAATCGTTAAGGATATTCTCTTTCAGGAACTGATTGTCCAATAGCTTCGATATCTGGTGGTTTCTTAAAACTTAGGCGCAAAATGGTGCAAACGATGCTAGTAGATCTTCTCGAGTTCGGAACCTGGGGGTTCCAGGTTGTCCTTTTTGGGCTTCTGGTATTCACTCTGATCTATGCGCGCCGTCTGGACCGATCAATCATCCAGATGCGAGCCGAACGGCAGACGTTGCAGGAGCTTATCGACCGGATCGGCACATCTGTGACTGCTGCCATAGACGCCACAGATCGGCTCACGAAAGAAGCGGGCAAGAGTTCCGCTGTACTAGATGAAGCTTGCCAGGCAGCGGCGGTAGCCACCAAACGTCTCGACGACGCAATAAGCCAGGCAACAATCGTTGCCAATATGCCTCCGCTCATGGAACGCCAGGAAGCTGTCGAAGCACCGTTAAAGCCCGCGATGACAACGCAGCCTCAGAGCACCCACTTGATAGCTCCGCCGCACGGAGTGTTAACCGCCACACCAAATTCCCTTGCACGCCCCTCATCGTCACGACGGAGCGTCAAGTTGCAGAGCAGGGCCGAACGCGATCTTGTCCGGATGTTGGCTGATGTCACCTAACGACTCCCGATCCGGCGGTACTCCACGCCTCCTGCCTATTGTGATGTTCTGCCTATGTGGAACCATCCTCTTCAAGTCGGCTGGCCTCATTGAGGCTGCGTTTGCGAAGACCGAGGCTACGTCGCAAGTAAGCAAGAAGATTGACGCCCGTCATTCGGATGCCGAACCGACAGGACCGAACGCGCCACCGAATTCCAACACAATGCCTTATGCACCCGTCGCTAACTGGACAGATCGCCCCCCTCCGCCTCCTCTTTGCAAGCCAGATCCGCTTGATCAGGCTGGAGAACGCAAGATACTGCTTCAACTCAAGCAGCGGGCTAAACAACTTGATGCGAGAGCCGCTGCTCTGGATCAACGGGAAGCTGAACTGACGGTGGCAAAAGCAGCAATTGCAAAGCAAGTCGCCGCACTCAAGCCATTGGCCAAGCGGCTTGAAGCGATGAATGCAGAGCATCACGCCGCGAATGAAAAGAAGTGGGCTGCTTTGGTTTCCACATATGAAACGATGGATCCACGCAGCGCGGCACGCATTTTTGACGGGTTAGATCCGGAAGTCGTACTGAATGTGCTTCAGCGAATGAATAGCCGGAAATCAGCACCGATACTGGCGGCCATGACTCCCGAGAAAGCACAGATGGTTACTGAGAAGCTTGCGGGAATTTCACAGCCATCCATCGAAGCTCAGCCTGCTGCCTCACTTCTGCCCGATGGCGCGCCATGAATCGTTCACCTCAAAAAAAGATATGTAGCAAAAGAATTAAAATGTTGCTGCATATTTGCGGCATTTTGGCTGTCAGTACGGAACCGTCCCTCGCCATCAGTACGAAGCCATATTGGTTTCGTATTCTTGTTCCAAATAATTTAGCGCCGTCCCAAATTGGTCAGGCAATTTTCCGTGAAGGAAATTATGAATACATCGTACTGGCAGCCAAGCTCCCTGTTCGGAAATTTGCCCTCCGCCAAGTCACCGGCATTCCAGATGCCACAGTAGTTCATCTCCCCGGCGCAACGGTCTTACAAATTCCGCTTCCGCTTGGACAAGACATAATTACAACGGTCGGCAATAGTTCGTTTCATGTAGATATAGCGAAATCAATTGCATCAAAAGCAATGCCTGTTTCATTCAATAAGGGTGCAATCAATCTGAAGTGTGATCGATCCGCAGCGGTCGTATCAATGTCGGATCCTCGGACTGGCCGTCCCTTGCTTGTCGGCACTGTGCTTGGGTCCTGCTCGATAAAAAGTAATCTCAGCGGCCCAGGATATCGGTTCATACCGGCATCTCGTGGAATTGCCGTGGTAGCGTCATCCGATGCAATAACGCTGTCTCCAGAGCCATCAGGCTTTGTATTGCAAGCAATGGAGCCTGAAGCCAGGCTGCCGATCGGAAATCCATTTGTAAAGCCACCTTTGACAGACGTTTCAGACACTCCGAATGGAATAAATTTACCACAATACGGCATAATCGGATTGAGACGAAGGCTTGGTATTGAACGGGTAGCAGTTGCGGAAGCTCCGCCTCTCGATAGGCGAGAGGCAACATTTCGCCTAGCTCGCGTGATGCTCGCCTTGGATATGGGGCCCGAAGCTGGAGCTGCCCTGGATCGTCTAGCCGGGATTATT